>NZ_JBSGDY010000311.1:0-3170 GCF_053602615.1 Micromonospora sp. NPDC004336 | reverse complement strand
GGCCGTGGCGGCGTACGCCGACCTGACCGCGCTGGCCAGCGCGATGGACGACGGGGCCGACGCACCCGGCGTGCTGGTCGTGCCGTTCCTCGACCCGGCCGCGTCGGCGGACGTGCCGCGCGCCGTCGCCGAGGTGACCCACCGGGCGCTCGCCGTGCTCCAGCAGTTCCTCGCCGACGACCGGTACTCCGCCTCCCGGCTGGTCGTGCTGACCCGGGGCGCGGTCGCCACCGAGCTGGACGCCGACCTGACCGACCTGGCCGGCGCCGCCGTGATCGGCCTGCTCCGCTCCGCCCAGTCGGAGAACCCCGACCGGTTCGTGCTGGTCGACGTCGACGACGTGGCCGGCTGCGCCGCCGCGCTGGTCCCGGCCGTCGCCACCGACGAACCGCAGGTGGTGATCCGCGCGGGCGTCGCCGCCGGCGCCCGGCTCACCCGGGTCCCCGCCGTGGCGGAGCCGCCGGCCGCACCGTTCGACGGGAACGGCACCGTCCTGATCACCGGCGCCACCGGCACCCTCGGCCAGCTCATGAGCCGGCACCTGGTGACCACGTACGGCGTCCGGCACCTCGTCCTCACCAGCCGGCGCGGCCGGGCGGCCGGGGGCGTCGCCGAGCTCTGCGCCGAGCTGGAGGCGCTCGGCGCGACCGTCACCGTCGCCGCCTGCGACGTCGCCGACCGGGCCGCCGTGGCGGACCTGCTGGCCGCCATCCCCGCCGAACACCCGCTCACCGCCGTCGTCCACGCCGCCGGCGTACGCGACGACGGCGTCATCTCCTCGCTCACCCCCGAGCGGATGGACGGCGTGCTGCGGCCCAAGGTCGACGCCGCCTGGCACCTGCACGAGCTGACCGCCGACCTCGACCTGAGGGCGTTCGTCTCGTACTCCTCCCTCGCCGCCACCGCCGGCGGTCCCGGCCAGGGCAACTACGCCGCCGCCAACGCGTTCCTCGACGGGCTGGCCCGGCACCGCCGCGCGCGCGGGCTGGCCGCGCTCACCCTCGCCTGGGGCCTCTGGGCCGACCGCAGCGGCATGACCACCGAGCTGGACGACGTCCACCTCAACCGGATCTCCCGCTCCGGCGTCGCCGCCATGGAGGCCGAGGAGGGGCTCGCCCTCTTCGACGCGGCCTGCCGCACCGGCGACGCCGCGCTCGTGCCGGCCCGGCTGGACCTCGCCGCCATGAAGGCGCAGTTCGCCGGCGGCAGCGTCCCGCCGCTGTACCGGGCGCTGATCCGCACGCCCGCCCGCGCCGCCGCCGCGGCCACCACCGGCGCGTCCCTGGTGCAGCAGCTCGCCGCGCTCGGCGACGCCGACCGGGCCGCCGCGCTCGTCGAGATCGTGCGCGGCCAGGCCGCCGCCGTGCTCGGCTACCCCGACCCGGCCGCCATCGAGCCGCGCAGGGCGTTCAGCGAGTTCGGCTTCGACTCGCTCACCGCCGTCGAGATGCGCAACCGGCTCAACAACGCGTTCGGCATGCGGCTGCCGGCCACCCTCGTCTTCGACTACCCGACCCCGCACGACCTGGCCGCCTACCTGGGTACGGAGATCGCCGGCACCCCCGTGCCCGACCGGCCCGCCGCCACCGTCGTGCCCGTCGGCGACGACGAACCCCTCGCGATCATCGGCATGGCCTGCCGACTGCCCGGCGGGGTGTCGTCGCCCGACGACCTGTGGCGGCTCGTGGCGGACGGCGTCGACGCCATCAGCGACCTGCCGACAGACCGGGGCTGGGACCTCGACAGCCTCTACAGCCCCGACCCGGACGCCCCCGGCACCTTCTACGCCCGGGGCGGCGGCTTCCTCAGCGGCGTCGACAGGTTCGACCCCGGGTTCTTCGGCATCTCGCCCCGCGAGGCCCTGGCGATGGACCCGCAGCAGCGGCTGCTGCTGGAGACCACCTGGGAGTCCTTCGAGTCCGCCGGCATCGATCCGGCGACGGTACGGGGCAGCAGCACCGGCGTCTTCGTCGGCACCAGCGGCCAGGACTACGGCACCCTGCTCGCCTACTCGCCGGAGGCCGCCGAGGGCTACCTGCTGACCGGGATGACCAGCAGCGTCATCTCCGGCCGGGTGGCGTACACGTTCGGGCTGGAGGGGCCGGCGGTGTCGCTCGACACGGCCTGCTCCTCGTCGCTGGTCGCCCTGCACTGGGCCGGCCAGGCGCTGCGGCGCGGCGAGTGCGACATGGCCCTCGCCGGCGGCGTCATGGTGATGGCCACCCCGACGGCCTTCGTCGAGTTCTCCCGGCAGCGGGGCCTCGCCACCGACGGCAGGTGCAAGTCGTTCGCCGCCTCCGCCGACGGCACCGGCTGGTCCGAGGGCGTCGGCATGCTGCTCGTGCAGCGGCTCAGCGACGCTCGCCGGCAGGGCCGCAGGGTGTACGCGGTGGTGCGCGGCTCGGCGATCAACTCCGACGGCGCGTCGAACGGGCTCACCGCCCCGAACGGCCCCGCCCAGCAGCGGGTGATCCGGCAGGCCCTCGCCTCGGCGCGGCTGTCCACGGCCGACGTGGACGTGGTGGAGGCGCACGGCACGGGCACCGTCCTCGGCGACCCGATCGAGGCGCAGGCGCTGCTCGCCACGTACGGGCGGGACCGGCCCGCCGACCGGCCGCTGCTGCTCGGCTCGATCAAGTCGAACATCGGGCACGCCCAGGCCGCCGCCGGTGTGGCGGGTGTGATCAAGATGGTGCAGGCGATGCGGCACGGGGTCGTCCCGGCGACGCTGCACGTGGACGAGCCGTCCCCGCACATCGACTGGGCCTCCGGCGCGGTGGAGCTGGCGACGGAGTCCCGGCCGTGGCCGGCGGTGGACCGGCCGCGCCGGGCGGCGGTGTCGTCGTTCGGCATCTCCGGCACCAACGCCCACGTCATCATCGAGCAGGCCGACGAGCCGATCGACGCCGCGCGCGTGGACCCGCGGCCGGGCCTGGCGGGCTCCGACGTCGTGGTGTGGCCGGTGTCGGCGCGGTCGAGGGCGGCCCTGGCCGGTCAGGCGGCGCGGCTGGCGGCGTACGTGCGCGAGCGCGGCGACGTCGACCCGGCGGCGGTCGGCTGGTCCCTGGCCGCCACCCGGTCGGCGTTCGACCAGCGGGCCGCCGTGGTCGGTGCGACCGTCGAGGGCCTGCTGGCGGGGCTGGACGCCCTGGCGTCGGGCGCGCCGGCCG
>NZ_JBSGDY010000310.1:0-3186 GCF_053602615.1 Micromonospora sp. NPDC004336 | reverse complement strand
CTCTCGGTCGGATGGGGGCCCCGGTGGCGGTCCGGCGCCGGACCGCCCGAGGAGGGTCAGCTGCCGATCGGCCCGCCGTCCAGGCGCCAGGCCACCACCACGCCGGGCTTGGCGTAGTCGCCGTCCGGCCAGTTGGAGGCCGGCTTCTCCACCGACGCCCCGCTGAGCTCGCCCGGGTGCTGCACGGCCACGAAGACCGAACGGTTGTCGCCGGTGAGGAACGGCCCGCAGGCCTCCGCGCCCACCGGGACGGTGAGGAACTGCTTCAGGTGGCCCCGCTCCGGCCCCTCGACGGCGGTCGCGAAGAGGCCGTCGTTGCTGCCCAGCGCGTTGCCGTCCGTGGAGACCCAGAGGTTGCCGGTGGCGTCGAACGCGACGTTGTCCGGGCAGGAGATCGGGGAGACCTTCGCCTTGTCGTACCCGGAGAAGTAGGTCGACGGGTCGGCCGGGTCGCCGCAGACGATCGGCAGCGACCAGGTGAACGCCTCGGCGGAGTTGTCGCCGCCGTCCTCGACCAGCTCCAGCACCTGGCCGTGCTTGTTGAGGTTGCGCGGGTTCGCCTCGTCGGCAGCCGGCTTGTCGGGCCCGCCCCGGTCGGTGTTGTTGGTCAGCGCCACGTACACCTTGCCGGTGAGCAGGCTCGGCTCGACGTCCTCGGGACGGTCCATCTTGGTCGCCCCGGCCTTGTCGCCGGCCAGCCGGGTGAAGGTCAGCACGTCGGCGGCGGTCATCCCGTCGACGTACGAGCGGTTGCCGCTGACCAGCTTGATCCAGCGCCCCCGGCCGTTGAACGCGCCGTCGGCGGGGAGCCGGCCGGAGCCGTCGATCTCGCCGCCGCTGCTCTGCTTCAGCTCGGCGACGTAGAGGGTGCCCGACTCCAGCAGGGTCAGGTTGTGCCGGCGGGCGACCCAGGAGTCGCCCTTCATGAACTTCTTGTCGGAGACGAACTTGTAGAGGTAGTCGAAGCGTTCGTCGTCACCCATGTACGCGACCACGTGCCCGCTCTTGGCGACGATGACGTTCGCGCCCTCGTGCTTGAACCGGCCCAGCGCGGTGTGCTTGCGCGGGCGGCTCTCCGGGTCGAACGGGTCGATCTCCACGATCCAGCCGAACCGGTTCGCCTCGTTCGGGTGCTTCGCCAGGTCGAACCGCTCGTCGGCGCGCTCCCACTTGCGGCTGCCCTTCGGGTAGCGGGTCTCGGTGGTGATGCCGTACCGGGCCAGCTTCGGCTGGAGCTCGGCGGCCACCGCGTCGCCGCCGACGAAGTACTGGTTGAAGTTCTCCTCGCCGGAGAGCACGGTGCCCCAGGGGGTCACGCCGCCGGCGCAGTTGTTCAGGGTGCCGACGACCGTACGGCCCTTCGGGTCGGCGGCGGTCCTCAGGTGCGCCGAGCCGGCGGCGGGCCCGGTCAGCTCGAACTTCGTGGCCAGCGCGGTGACCCGCCGGTTGTACGGCCGCCGGCCGTTGCCGACCGGCCGCCATTGCCCGGTGGCGCCCACCCGCTCCAGCTCCACGACGGACATCCCGTGCGCGGCCATGGCGACGCGGAGCTGCTCGACGGTCAGCGCGTCCTGGCCCGTGAAGCCGGGAAACATCAGGTCCTCGTTGGTGTACTCGTGGTTGACCACGAGCAGCGCCCGCCGGCCGCGCCCGTCCAGCGGCAGCACCCCGACGAAGTCGTTGTTGTAGCCGAACTGCCGGGCCTGCGCGGCGGCGGTCTGGCCGTGCAGGTGGAACTCGGGCGCGCCCGAAACGACCGGGTCGCCCCAGCGGATGACGACCGCGTGGTCGTACCCGTTGGGCACGACGAGGCTGTCCAGGGTGTTGGGCGGCACCGCCTTGAAGGTCAGGGCGCCGCTGCCGACGCCGCCGGCCGGGCGGCCGAAGCCGGCGGCCCCGGGGACGGCGGGGGTGGCCGGGGCGGCGGCGGAGGGGGCGGCGGTCAGCGCGCCGGCCGCCGCGCCGCCGAAGCCGAGGACCAGCGCGCCGACCGCGCCGGCCCGGACCACGCCGCGCCGGGACACCCCGGCGTCCACCACGTCGCCGAAGTACGCGTTGTCGGAGGTGTTCGGCACCGGGTGGTCGCAGGCGTTGCCGCACCGGTAGAGACAGGTCATGGCGTCGCGGCTGCCGTGGCGGGTGGCGCCCAGCAACGGGAGCAGCCGGGGACGGTCGCTCATGGAAGGAGCCTCCTGGAGGGGGGGTCGGTGCACGCCGGACAGCCGCTGGCGTGCGTACCCGCCGGACGCTAGGAGGACGCGGTGAGCGGTCGTCGGCGGCGGCGTGAACCGGGCGTGAACACCTCGGCGGCGCAGCCCGCGACGACCTGCGGCTGAACCGATCGTTGCGGCGGCACGTATTCCCGGGCGAACGCACCGCCGGACTCGCGCCCGAGAGCGAGGAGACCGCCATCAGCGACCACGACGCCCAACTGCTCCGCGCGCTGCACGACGAGCACGCGGAGGCGCTGTACGCGCACGCCCTGCGGCTGGTCGACGGCGACCGGCAGCGGGCCGAGGACCTGGTGCAGGAGACGCTGCTGCGGGCCTGGCGGCACCCGGAGTCGCTCGACCCGACGCGCGGCTCGGTCCGGGCCTGGCTCTTCACCACCGCCCGCAACCTGGCCATCGACGCCTGGCGGCGCCGCTCCGCCCGGGTCGGCGAGGTCTTCACCGACGAGTTGCCCGAGCCCGCGGAGACCGTGGACGAGGCGGAGCGCGCGGTGGAGGCGTGGACCGTCGCCGAGGCGCTCAACCGGCTCAGCCCCACCCACCGGGAGGTGCTGGTCGAGTGCTTCTACCAGGGGCGCTCCGTGGCGGAGGCGGCCTCCCGGCTGGGCGTGCCGGCGGGCACCGTGAAGTCCAGGACGCACTACGCCCTGCGCTCACTACGGTTGGTCCTGGCCGAGATGGGGGTGACCGGATGAGCCGGTGCGAGTTCGCCCACGACGACGGCGCGTACGTGCTGGGTGCGCTGGCTCCCGCCGAACGGGCGGCCTACGAGCGGCACCTCGCCGGCTGCGCACCGTGCCGGCAGGCGGTCGCCGACATCGCCGTCCTGCCCGGGCTGCTCGGCCGGCTCGACCCCGCCGGGCTGGAGCAGCTCCTGCCGCCGCCGGAGAACCCGCGGGTGCCCGAGCTGCTCAGCGCCGCCCGCGAGCGCCGGCGCCGCGAGCGGTCGGCCGCC
>NZ_JBSGDY010000309.1:0-3228 GCF_053602615.1 Micromonospora sp. NPDC004336 | reverse complement strand
GTTTGGGGGGTGGTTTTTTTCTTCTTGGGGGGGGGGGGGGGGGGGGGGGGGGGGGGGGGGGGCGGCGCCCCCCGCGCGGGGGCCGGTACGCGCCCCCCCCGGCCCCCCCCACGCCTGCAACTGCACCAGCAGCTTCTGGCGGGTCAGCCGGTCCGGCGCGTCGGCCGCGAAGACGCCGTCGAGCCGCTCCAGCTCGGCGAGCAGCGGGGCCGCCGCGGCGGCGCCGTCCTCGGCGAGCCGGTCGCGCAGGTGCCGGGCGAGCGCCACCGGCGTCGGGTAGTCGAACACCACGGCGGCGGGCAGCGGCACGCCGGTGGCGGCGCGGAGCCGGTTGCGCAGCTCCACGGCCGTCATCGAGTCGAAGCCGACCTCGCGGAACGCGCGGTCGGGCTCCAGCCCGCCGTCCCCGGTGTGGCCGAGCACGGTCGCCGCCAGGCCGCCCACGAGGTCGACGAGGACCTCCTCGCGTTCGGCGGGGCCCAGCGGGCGCAGCCGCTCCCGCAGCGCGGTCGCCGCCTCGTCGTCCGCCGGCCGGTGGTCGTCGTCGGCGGGCATCGCCGCCCCCGCCTCGGGGACCCCGGTCAGCAGCGGGCACGGCCGCATCGACGCGAACGTCGGCACGAACCGGTCCCAGCGCACGTCGGCGACCACGAGTTCCGCCTCCGCGCGCAGCGCCTGCCCGAACGCCTCGGCGGCCAGCTCCGGGGGCAGGCCCGGCAGGCCCCGTCGGCGCAGCTGCGCCAGCTCGGCCGACTCGGGGTCGTCGTGCCACGGTCCCCACGCCACGGCGGTGGCCGCCAGGCCGCCGTGCCGCCGGTGCGCGGCGAGGGCGTGCAGCAGCGCGTCGCCGGCGGACTGGCCGGCCCGGCCGCCCGCGCCCCACACCCCCGTGGTGGAGGTGCACAGCACGAACGCGTCGATCGGCTTGTGGGCCAGCTCGTCGGCGTACCCCGGGACGTCGCCCACGGTGGCGGTCAGGTCGGCGGCCAGGCCGGCGAGGGTCAGCTCGGCCAGCGGCACCGAGCCGGTCTCCGCCGGTACGTGCACGAGCGCGGTGACCGGCCGGTCCTCGGCGGCGAGCTGCTCCATCAGGTCGCCGAGCTTGCCGGTGGCGGGCTCGGCCAGCGGAAGCACCTCGGCGCCGTGGCGGCCCAGCCACTCGCTGGTGTGCCGGGCGAGGGCGCCGGACCCGCCGGTGAGCAGGACGGTGCCGTGGGGCCGGTACGTGTCGCCGGTCGCCGGCCGCCCGGTGTCGCGGACCAGCCGCCGGGCGTGCACGCCGGCCTCGCGGACGGCGAGCTGGTCCTCCCCGTCGGCGTTGACCAGCGCCCCGACCAGGGCCGCGTACGCCGCCTCGGCCGGGCCCGCCGGCAGGTCGACGACTCCGCCGACGTGCCGGGGGTGCTCCAGCGCGGCGACGAGGCCGAGGCCCCGCGTGGTGGCCTGCGTCGGGTGCGCGACCGGTTCGTCGGCGACGGCGACGGCCCCGGCGGTGGCCAGCCACAGCGGCACGGCCGGGCCGGAGCGGCCGGTGTGCGCCTGCACGAGCAGCAGGTTCGCCGCGAGGCCGGTCGGCAGCGCGGTCTGCTCCGGGTGCGGCGCCTCGTCCAGCGCCAGCAGGGAGAGCAGTCCCGTCGGCCGGTGGGCGGCGGTGAGCCGGTCGAGGTCGGCGGCGAGGCCGTCGCGGGTGGCGGTGGCCGGGTCGACGGTCAGCAGGTGCGCCGTCGCCCCGCCGGCCGTCAGCGCGGCCAGCACCCGGTCGGTCACCTGGTGCGGCGGGGCCACCACCAGCCACGTGCCCGGGTCGGCGCCGGTCAGCGCCCGGCGTTCCCAGGTGATCCGGTACCGCCAGCCGGCCAGGGTGCCGTCGAGGCGCTGGCGGCGCCGCCACGACTTCAGTTCCGGCAGCAGCTCGCGCAGCGGCTGGTCCGGATCGAGGCCGAGGCGGCCCAGGTCGCCGTCGGTGACGGCCCGCCAGAACGCGTCGTCGGCCGGGTCGGCGGCCGGGGTCGGCGCCGCGTCGAGGGTCGGCCAGTAGCGCTGCGGCCGGAACGCGTACGTGGGCAGCTCGGGCAGCCGGCGGGGGTCCGGGCGGGGACCGGCCGGCGCGGCGAGCACCGCCGCCCAGTCGACGTCCCGGCCGCCGCCGTCCAGGACGGCCAGCGCGGACAGCAGGGCGACCGGCTCGTCGACGCCGGCACGCAGCGCCGCCACGGCCGTCCCGTCGTCCTCGCCGGGCAGCAGGCCGGCGGTCATCGCCGTCAGCACCGCCTGCGGGCCGAGCTCGAGGAAGGTGTCGACGCCCGCGGCGCGCAGCGCGGCGATCCCGTCGGCGTACCGGACGGCCTCCCGCACGTGCCGCACCCAGTAGTCGGGCGTACGGATCTCGTCGGGCTCGGCGAGCCGCCCGGTCACGTTCGACACGATCGGCAGCAGCGGCGCGGCGAACGTCAGCCCGTCGAGGACGGCCCGGAAATCGGCCAGCATCGGCTCCATCAGCGGGCTGTGGAACGCGTGGCTGACCCGCAGCCGGCGGGTGCGTACGCCTCGCTCCCGCCAGGTCCGCTCCAGCCCGTCGAGGGCGTCGACGGCCCCGGCGAGGACCACGGCGGTGGGGCCGTTGACGGCGGCGACGCCGACCCGGTCGCCCAGCCCGGCCAGGGACTCGGCCACGGCCGCCTCGTCGGCGGCGACGGCGAGCATCCCGCCCCCGGCGGGCAGGGCCTGCATGAGCCGGCCCCGGGCGGCCACCAGCGTGGCGGCGTCGGCGAGGGACAGCACGCCGGCGACGTGCGCGGCGGTGATCTCGCCGACCGAGTGCCCGCCGACGTGCCCCGGCACCACCCCGAACGACTCGACGAGGCGGAACAGGGCCACCTCCAGGGCGAACAGCCCCGCCTGGGTGAACGCCGTCTCGTCGAGCAGCGCGGCCTCGGCGCTGCCGTCGGCCGCGAACAGCACCGGCCTCAGCGGCTGCGGCAGCTCGGGGTCCAGCGCCGCGCAGACCTCGTCGAGGGCCGCCGCGAAGACACCGAACGTGTCGTACAGCTGCCGGCCGGCGCCGGCGCGCTGGGCGCCCTGGCCGGAGAAGAGGATCGCGAGGCCGCCCGCGCGCCGCCGGGCGGTGACCAGCGCGGGGTGGTCCTCCCCGCCGGCCAGGGCCCGCAGCGCGGCCAGCCGGGTCGCCCGGTCGGCGGCGACCACGGTGGCCCGCCGGCCGAGGCGGGC
>NZ_JBSGDY010000308.1:0-3294 GCF_053602615.1 Micromonospora sp. NPDC004336 | reverse complement strand
GTAGAGGCGCTCCCGCGCCTCCTGCGGCAGGGCGCAGGCGGCCGTTCCGCCGGGGAGCCGGTGCCGGTTGCGGGCCACCCAGCGGTACGCGGGCCAGGCGGCGGCGCGCACCGGCGGGATCCGCAGGCCGGCGCCGGCCACCCGCCACAGCGGGCCGCTGTCGCCGAGCAGCTTCGCGATCGCGTCGGGGCCGGCCGCGCGGGAGCCGTCCGCGCCGACCCACTGCACCGCCTCCTCGCACTCGGCCTCGGTCAGGCCGAGCGCGTCGAGGTCGGCGAACTGCCACGGCACCACGTGGACCCCGGTGGGGATCCGCCGGTCGATGAACTCGGCGCAGCGGGTGCAGAACGCGCAGTCCCCGTCGTAGACGAACGTCGACCTCTCCATACCTCCATCCTCCACCCGCCGGTCGCCGGCCGGTCGGCGAGGTGGGCGGGAACACGGCGGGTCACTTGCGCTCCGCTCGTACGCGTGTTCGAATGAGGGCCATGCGCTGGGACAACCTCTCCGCTCCCCCGGACGAGGGGGTCCCCGATCGGGCAGCGCCAGCGACGCCACCCCTGCCGCTGGCGCTGCCCGGCGCGATCGCCCGCACCTTCGACACCCCGGGCTTCGCCGGCATGACGTTCTACGAGATCCGGGCAAAGTCGATCATCAACAAGGTGCCCGGCACGTCGCGCGTCCCCTTCGAGTGGACGATCAACCCCTACCGGGGATGCAGTCATGCCTGCGTCTACTGCCTGTCGGGCGACACGCCGATCCTGATGGCCGACGGCCGCACGAAACCCATCAGCCAGCTGGAGATCGGTGACCGGATCTACGGCACGGAGCGACGTGGCGCCTACCGGCGCTACGTCGTCACCACCGTCCTCGACAAATGGTCGACGGTGAAGCCGGCCTACCGGGTCACCCTGGAGGACGGCACGGCGCTGGTCTCCAGCGGCGACCACCGCTTTCTCACCGAGCGAGGTTGGAAGCACGTCACCGGTGCGATGAGCGGCGCCCGCCAACGTCCCTACCTGACGACGAACAACCGCCTGATCGGCACCGGCCGATTCGCAGCGGGCCCCAAGGACTCGGTCGAATATCGGCGCGGCTACCTGTGCGGGATGCTCCGTGGCGACGCGCACCTCGGGACCTACCGATATTCCTACGGGGTGGTGCACCGGTTCCGACTCGCGCTGGCGGACGAGGAGGCGCTGCATCGCACGAGGCGCTACCTCGCCGGTTTCGGCGTGGAGACCACCAGCTTCTCTTTCACGCCGGCGAGCGGGGCCCGCCGGGCCGTCCAGGCGATCCGCACGTCGCGGCTGCGTTCGATCGAGGCGATCACCGAGCTGGTGCGGTGGCCCGACGATCCCAGCGACGACTGGCGGTTGGGCTACCTCGCCGGGATCTTCGACGCCGAGGGCAGTTGCAGCCAGGGCGTCTTTCGAATCAGCAACGGCGACGACGCGGTCCTCGACCACGTGTCGGACGCGCTGCGCCACTTCGGCTTCACCGCGGTCGTGGAGGACCACGGCCGTGCGAACCGCGTGCGAGAGATCCGGCTGACCGGCGGGCTGCCCGAACGCCTGCGCTTCTTCCACCTGACCGACCCGGCGATCACCCGTAAGCGGTCGGTCGAGGGCGCGGCGCTGAAGTGCCGGGCCAAGCTGCGGGTGGTCGCCATCGAGTCCCTGGGGATGGAGCTGCCGCTCTGGGACATCAGCACCGGCACCGGGGACTTCATCGCCGACGGAGTGGTCAGTCACAACTGTTTTGCACGGAACACGCACACCTACCTCGATCTCGACGCCGGGGCGGACTTCGACCGGAAGGTCATCGTCAAGGTCAACGCGGGTGAGCTGGTCCGGCGGGAGCTGGCCGCGCCGCGCTGGCGGGGCGCCCACGTCGCGATGGGCACCAACGTCGACTGCTACCAGCGGGCCGAGGGGCGCTACCAGCTCATGCCGCAGATCATCGCGGCGCTGCGCGACTTCGCCAACCCGTTCTCGATCCTCACCAAGGGCACGCTGATCCTGCGGGACCTGCCGCTGCTGCGCCAGGCCGCCGAGGTCACCCGGGTCGGCGTGTCGTACTCCGTGGGCTTCGTCGACGAGCGGCTCTGGCGCGCGGTGGAGCCGGGCACCCCCAGCCCGCGGCGGCGGTTGGACGCCGTACGGGAGCTGGTCGACGCCGGCTTCGACGTCGGGGTGCTGATGGCGCCGATCCTGCCCGGGCTCAGCGACGACGACGCCTCGATCGACGCGACCGTGGCGGCGATCGCCGCAGCCGGCGCGAGCAGCGTGACGCCGCTGGCGCTGCATCTGCGCCCGGGCGCCCGGGAGTGGTACGCGCGCTGGCTCGGCCGCGAGTTTCCCCACCTGGTCCCCCGCTACCGCGAGCTCTACCGCTCCGGCGCGTACGCCCCGCAGCCCTACCAGCGGGAGCTGACGGCCCGGGTGCGCATCGCGGCCCGCCGGCATGGCCTGCACCGGGGCGAGCGCGGCGACGACCGACGCCCACCCGACCCGGCACCCGCGCCGCCGCACGCCGAGCAGCTCACCCTCATGTAGACAAAAACCGATACGCTGCCCCGCGTGCGAGAGACGATCGGTCGGGCGCTGCGCCGGCAGCGCGTCGCGGTGGCGGTCGCGGTGGCCGTCGGCCTGCTCTGGGGGCTTGCGGCGGGGTTGGCGCGCACCAGCGGTCAGGTCGCCCTGCTCACGCTGGTGCCGCTGGTCGCGCTGCTGTGGAGCCTGATGCGCGCCTTCGGCAAGCCGGGCGCCGGCGACCTGCGGGCGGACGAGCGGGAGCACGCCTTCTTCGTCCCGCCGACGGGGCGGCTGAGCTACCGCTGGGTCCTGCTCGCGTTCCTCACCTACACGACGGCGAGCCAGCTCGCCTCGGACCGGGAGGACCTGTGGTGGATCTACCCGGCCCTCGCCGGCCCGCTCGCCGTGCTCCTGGCAGTCCTCCTCTGGCGCCGGGTGCCGAGCGTGACGCTGACCCCGGCCGGGATCGAGGCCGGTCATCCGCTCCAGCAGGTCCGGGTGCCCTGGGAGGCCCTGGACCCGGCGGTGCCGAGCGCCTCGTACCGGCACTCCAACGTCCTGCGGCTGCCGGTGCGGAGCCGGGACCAGGTCCGGATCCGGGGGATCGGCTCGCGCCGGCACACCGTCGTCGAGACCGGGGAGCTGGACGTCGCGCCGGACGTGCTAGCCCGTGTTTCATAAGGCTCGGAGCCACTGGTTGATGATGGCGATGGTGACGGTGGCTTCGAAGCGGACGGCGAGTTTGTCGTAGCGGGTG
>NZ_JBSGDY010000307.1:0-3345 GCF_053602615.1 Micromonospora sp. NPDC004336 | reverse complement strand
CCACGGCGTGCAGACACCGCGCCACCCTGCCCGTCTCGCCGGTGGAAGTCATGCCACCACGCCGTCCACAACAGACCTTCTCAAACACGCTCTAATGATTCTGCCTCACCTTGTGCCAGGCGAGCGGCACTGGCGAAGGCGACCTCGTAAGCCTGCAGTTCCGCAGGCTTGTCAAGGTAAAGCGCTCCGGTGAGCGACTCGCTGTACACGACTGACGGCTCGGGTGCCGCCCGGCCGCCCTTGGTGGCCGGGAAGTCCAGGATGACGAACGAGCCTGCGACGGCACCGACGTGCGGACCCGCATCCAATGGCACCACCCGGAGCGAGACGTTCGCCCGTGCGGAAGCGTGCACGAGCGCGCTCAGCTGGCCGGTCATGACGGCCTCACCACCGACCCGACGCCGAATGACTGCCTCGGAGATGATTACGTCCAGCTTGGGAGGTTGCGGCAGGCGGCGAGTCAGCAGGCTCTGCCGCTGTAGACGGACCTGAACCGCGTGCTCGCGTTCCTCGTCGCTCGCGGCGGGCTGGTCGATGCGCGCGAGTGCCCGGATGTATTCGCGGGTCTGCAGCAGGCCCGGGATCACGGTCTCCTGATACTGCCGCAGTGAGGCGGCAGCGGATTCCAAGCCGACGTACAGCTCGAACCAGCTCGGGACCGCGTCGCCGTACGCGTGCCACCAGCCCTTGGACTTCGTCTCCGTGGCGAGCCCGCGCATCGCCTCGGTCATCTCGGCGGACACCCCGTACAGCTCGCACATCGCCTTGACGTCGAGGACCCGGACCGGGCCCATGCCGCATTCGATTCGCCAGATCTTCTGCCGGCTGTATTCGAGGGCCTCGGCGGCGGCGTCGAGGGTCACGCCCGCCTCGGTGCGGTACTGGCGTAGCAGCCGGCCGAGTTGCCGGCGCGGCACGGTCGACCCGACGTCCTCGGTCACCCGGACACTCCCTGGTTCCGTCGCGCAACATTGCGTCACGTGATCATGTAACGACTATCGGTAGCAGCAAAGAAAGTCAATACCTCTGGGAAGAATTCTGCCGTGGAACGTTGCTTCGATGCTGCGCACCGTCACAGGATGATCACAGGCTCTGGCGTCGTACCGCTGATCGAAGCTGCGGCGGCAGGGCGGGGTGGCCCGTGCGTGCGGGGAGGGCGGGCGGGCCGCCCCTTCCAGTCCACGAGGGAGAGGCAGGCAGCAGATGAGCGTCCGCGACCAGCGACCGGAAAGGGTTTACCGCTCCTCGGCGTACACCAGTCTGCTGCCATGGCAGGTGCGTGAGCGCCGCTTCAGGTCGGTCGGGCTCGGACGCCGCGGCCTGGAACCGGCCGACGTCTACGACTTCCTCGACCGCGTCGCCGGCGAGATGGCCACCGTCTACGCCGCCCTGGCCGCCAGCCGCCGGGAGACCGCCGTCATCAAGGACGCGCTGCGCCGCTGGCAGTCCGCGCAGGCCCGAGCCCGCGCCGACCGCGGAAACCAGGCATGACCCAGCGGTACGTCGTCCACGTGCCCGTCGCCGCCGCCGACCTGCCGGCCGCGCAGCGGCTGGCCCGGGTAATCAGCCGGTGGCTGCTGGTGCTGCCGCAGACCGACCCGGGAGAGATCACCGTCTCGGAAGAGGACAACCAGCACGTACGTCACCGGGTCTTCTGCGACCTGCGAATGCCCGGCGGCCGGCGCTGCCTGCTCCGCGCCGACCACGACGGCGCCTGCTCCCGCCGCCTGCCCCGGTGACGGCGGACGAGCACGCCCGCCGCAACAGCGACGCGGTTCTGCGCATTCGTTGTGTTTCAACGGCACTCGTCTCTACGCTGCCAGTCCTGGGCGGACTCGGAGCCTGGAGGGTGACGCGATGTCGCTGATCGACGGCATTGGTGCTGACATACAGGCGATGACGGCCGGCGTGGACCGGACGCAGCAGGAGGCCGGCGCTGTCGACCATGCGGTCGATCAGATCGCCGCTCGGGCGGTGGCCTTCGGCTTCGTCGGCATCGCTGTGGGGTTGGCTCGCGCCCGCCAAGTGCTCCAGCAGGCTCGGTCTCGGCTGGCTCAGGCCGGCGGGGTCCTGGGTGAGGCGTCGCGGTCGCTGAGCGCCGTGCCGCAGCAGCCGTCGCCGCAGGAGACGATCGCCGCGCTCACGCCGGTCGTGGCCGCGCTGACCGCCGTCGACGGCCATGTCGCTGCGGCCGGATCCGCGGTCGACGACACGCGACGGCTGATCACGGCGGCGTTGCAGGGAGGACAGCCTGGTCCCACGCTGTCGCGGTTGCATCAGGTGCTGCAGGTCCTGGCGACCGTCCGGACCCGCGGGATCGAAGCCCGACAGCACGTCGACACGGCGCTGGCCCAGGCTCGGCAGGTCGGTGAGCTGGGAAATTGACCATGGGCGGTGGCAGCGATATCAGCCGACCGCCCGTCACGCACGACACCTCTGCGAGTGCGACCGAAGCGACTGCCCCACCCGAGCCGTTGCCCGACTGGGTGACCGATGCGGCTCGGGACCTGCCTCGACGGCAAGCGAAAGACCCCACCTCCGGTGTGGCGTTGATCGGTGGCGAGCGGATACCGATGAGGTCTGGCCGTGACCCGGCCGCCGCCGACGATCTCAAGCCGGCCTACAAGCTCATCGCCACCACGACCGACCATCTGGAGGCCAAGCTTGCCGCACGGATGCGCCGCGACCACATCAACCGGGCGGCCGTGGTGACGAACAATCCCCCCTGCGACTACACACCCTACGGCTGCGAGAAGATCCTCTCCCGGCTGCTGCCAGCCGGCGCGCAGCTGGCCGTCTACGTACGCGACGATGACGGTCAGGTACGCCATTGGCGTACCTACACCGGAAACGGAAAGGCGATCGCATGAAGGTGACCTGGACCTACGACCGAGGCGACCAGCGCGACAACCACGAGGTCGAACTGACCGACCCCGACGCCCTGGAGGCACTACTTCGCGAAGTCCAGCAGGCCGGCGAGCCCGTCGTGCTGACCATCTTCAGCGACACCAGCGACACCAGCGACACCAGCGACCCGGACGACCTGCCACCCGGCATTCAGATCGGCCTCGGTCACCCCACCCATGCCTTCGCGGTGCACATCGCCGACGACGGCGGCTACCTCAACGACCCCACAGTGGAAATCCCGACCGAGGGACTCAGGTTCGATTTCGGCGGTGTACCTACCGAATACCCGGCGGAGCACGTACAACTTCGGCCTGAAACGGCCATACAACTCGCTGTCACCTATCTCAGAGCGTGTTTGAGATCGGGTTGATCAGGTCCGGGTGAAGGTGCGGCGGGCTTGGCGGCGTGCGGGTTGGCCGCGGGTGATGCGGCGGGTCA
>NZ_JBSGDY010000306.1:0-3347 GCF_053602615.1 Micromonospora sp. NPDC004336 | reverse complement strand
CCCGGCTGCCCGCCCCCGCGACGGCCGCCCCGGTGCGGCTGTGGGTGGACCGGGCGTTCACCGTCCGGGGGGCCGGCACCGTGGTCACCGGCACCCTCGGCGCCGGCCGGCTGCGCGTCGGCGACGAGCTGGAACTCGCCTCGACGGGCGAGCCGGTGCGGGTGCGCGGCCTGCACCGCCTCGGCGAGGCCCGGCCGGAGGTCGACGCGGTCGCCCGGGTGGCGGTGAACCTGCGCGGCACGCCCCGGGACCGGCTGGGCCGGGGCGACGCCCTGCTCGCCCCCGGCCGGTTCCACCGCACCGACCTGCTCGACGTCCGGCTGTCCGGCGACCCGGCGGCGGAGCTGCCCGCCACGCTGACCCTGCACGTCGGCGCGGCGGCCGTGCCGGCCCGGGTGCGGCCGTTGGGCGCGGACACCGTCCGGCTGCGGCTGGCCCGGCCGCTGCCGCTGCTGGTCGGCGACCGGGCGCTGCTGCGCGACCCGGGCCGCCACCACGTGGCCGGCGGCGTGACCGTGCTGGACGTCGCGCCGCCGCCGCTGACCCGCCGGGGTGCGGCGGCCGCCCGCGCGGCCGTGCTGGCGGGCGTGGACGGCCGGCCCGACCTGGCCGGCGAGCTGCGCCGGCGGGGCCTGGCCCGCGCCGCCGACCTGGCCCGCACCGGGGTGGCGGTCACCGACCGGCCCGTCGCGGGCGACTGGTTGGCCGACCCGGAGCACTGGCGGCGGCTCGGCGCCCGGCTGGCCGGGGAGGTCGCCCGGCACGCCCGGGAGCATCCGCTGGAGCCGGGCGCGCCGGTGGAGCTGCTGCGGCAGCGCCTCGGGCTGCCCGACCGGGCGCTGGTCGAGGCGCTGGTCCGGCCGCCGCTGCGCACCCACGCCGGCCGGGTCACCGCCGCGGCGGCCGACGCGCTGCCGGAGCCGGTGGCCCGCGCCGTGGCCCGGGTCCGCGCCGAGTACGCCGACCGTCCGTTCCGGGCGCCGGAGGCCGAGCGCCTCACCGACCTGGGGTTGGGGCCCCGGGAGATCGGCGCGGCCGTGCGGGCGGGCGCGCTGCTGCGGCTCGCCGAGAACGTGGTGCTGCTGCCCGGCGCGGTCGACGAGGCCGTCCGGGTGCTGGCGGGGCTGCCGCAGCCGTTCACGCTCAGCGCCGCCCGGCAGGCGCTGGACACCACCCGCCGCGTCGCCGTGCCGCTGCTGGAGCTGCTCGACCGGCGCGGCGTCACCCGCCGGCTGCCCGACGACGCCCGGGTCGTGGTCGCCGCCGGCTCCTGAAGCCGCCCCGGCGGGGCCGGCGGTCGCCTAGCGTGACGCCCATGGACCCTTCCGCGGTCTGGCGGGACAGGCAGCACAAGTGGCGGATCGAGGCGTACCGGGCGCCGGACCTGCGTTTCGCGATCTTCGCCACGAACGGCACCACCGAGTCGGCGCCGCTGTGGCTGTTCGGGATGTCGGCGCTGGCCCGGTGGCTGATGACGCACAAGATCTCCCTCGACGACCTGGAGGTCGACTGACATGGGGGCACCGCTCGGGCAGCTCGCGCTGGTGGCCGTGCTGGTGCTCGTCAACGCGGCCCTGTCCGGTAGCGAGATGGCGCTGGTGACGCTGCGCGAGGGGCAGGTGCGGCAGCTGGGGCGGCGCAGCCGGTCGGGGGAGCGACTGGCCCGGCTGGTCCGCGACCCCAACCGCTACCTGGCCACCATCCAGCTCGGCATCACCCTCGCCGGGTTCCTCGCCTCCGCCGCCGCCGCGGTCTCCCTGGCCGAGCCGCTGGTCGGGCCGCTGGGCTTCCTCGGCGGGGCCGCGCGCGGCGCGGCGATCCTCCTGGTGACCGTGCTGCTCACCTTCGTCACCCTGGTCGTCGGGGAGCTGGCGCCCAAACGGCTGGCGATGCAGCGCGCCGAACGGTGGGGGCTGCTCAGCGCCGGCCCGCTGGACCTGCTGGCCCGGCTGTCCCGGCCGGCGGTGTGGCTGCTCAGCCAGGCCACCGACGTGGTGGTGCGGCTCGCCGGCGGCGACCCGCGGGCCAGCCGGGCGGAGATGACCGAGGACGAGCTGCGGGAGATGCTGGTCAGCCAGCGGGGCCTGTCCGCGCAGCAGCGGGAGATCCTCACCGGCGCGTTCGACATCGCCGGCCGGACGCTGCGGGAGATCCTCGTCCCCCGGCTGGGCGTGACCGCGCTGCCCGCGACCCTGCCCGCCGCCGACGGGATGCGCCGGCTCGCCGCCGCCGGCCGGTCCCGCGCCCCCGTCGTGGGGCCCGGCGGCCTCGACGACGTACGCGGCGTGGTGCACATCCGCGACCTCGTCGACGCCGGCGCCGTCACCGTCGGCGACCGGGCCCGCCCGCCGCTGCTGCTGCCGGGCACCCTGCCCGTCTCCGACGCGCTGCGCCGCCTGCGGGTGTGCCACCAGCAGCTGGCGGTGGTCGTCGACGAGCACGGCGGGGTCGACGGCATGGTCACGCTGGAGGACCTGCTGGCGGAGGTGGTGGGCGAGCTGTACGACGAGACCGACCGGGACGTGACGGGGGTGACCCGGGAGCCGGACGGATCGCTGCTGCTGCCGGGCGACTTCCCGCTGCACGACCTGGCCGACATCGGCGTGTGGCTGCACTTCCGGCCGTCGCGGGAGTACACGACGGTGGCCGGGCTGGTGCTGGCCGGGCTGGGCCACCTGCCGACCGGCCCCGGCGAGACGGTGCGCCTGCCCGGGCTGACCGTCGAGGTGGTCGAGGTCGCCGGCCGGACGATCCGGCGGGTGCGGCTGCGCGGCTTCGTCACCGGGCCCTGACCGGTCCGGGCCGAGGCACGGGTCCACCCCGGCCGGCCTCGTCGGCTCGGGGCGCGGACCTGCCCGGCCAGCGGACCGCCGCTCCCGGGGCACGGTCGGGTGAAAACGGGCGAACCCGCCGCCCGGGGGTGGGCGTCGCCCGTACCGTCCGGACCGTGAAGGACCGAGGGATGCGGACGTTCGTCACGGTGCTGGCCGGGCTCGCGGTGATCTACTTCGGCACGACCGGCCGCAGCGAGGAGGACGGCCGGGGGCTCTCCGGCGGGCTCGTGGTGCTCGCGCTGCTGGCGGCGCTGCTGGTGTGGAACCTGACCAAGCCGGGCGACAAGACCGCCAAGTGACGCTCGCCGGGCCCGGGACGCCTCACCGGCCGGCGGCGCGGGCCACCTCGCCGGCGGACTCCTCGCCGAGCGCCACCCGCACCAGCGCCGACGCCAGCCGGCCGAAGTCGGCCGGGCGCACCAGCGCCCCCAGCCGGAAGGATGAGCGGCGCAGCCCGTGGCCCAACGCCCCGGACAGCGCGCGCCGCGCGGCCTACGGGCGCACGTCCGGCCC
>NZ_JBSGDY010000305.1:0-3366 GCF_053602615.1 Micromonospora sp. NPDC004336 | reverse complement strand
CCGGCACCGTCGTGCGGGCCGGCTCAGGCGGGTGCGGCGGTCACGCGGACGAGGTTGCCGGCGGGATCCCGGAAGGCGCAGTCGCGGACTCCGTAGTCCTGGTCGACGGGTTCCTGGACCACCTCGGCGCCCGCGGCCCGGAGCCGGTCGAAGAGCCCGTCGAGGTCGTCGGTGGCCAGCGTGACGGCGGTGTAGACGCCCTTGGTGACGAGTCGCAGGATGGTGCTGCGCTCCTCGTCGGTGACGCCCGGGTCGGCCGCCGGCGGGTGCAGCACGATGGAGGTGCCGGGCTGCCCGACGGGGCCGACGGTGATCCACCGCATGTCCTCGTAGCCGGCGTCGCCGCGGACCTCGAAGCCCAGGACGTCGCGATAGAAACCCAGGGCGGCGTCGGGGTCGGTGTGCGGGAGGAAGACGTGCTGGATGGTGATCCTCATGCCCGTCAGGCTACGAAGGGCTACCGGGGCGGGCTTCCCGATTCCTGACCGGTCTGGTCACCTGCTTGCTCAGGCACGGTGGAATGCCCGCCGCGGCCCGGGAGCGGTCGCGTCGGTAGACGCTCGGGGGCACGCCGACCAGCTCCGTGAACCTGGTGCTGAACGTGCCCAGCGAGGAGAAGCCCACCGCGAAACACACGTCCGTGACGCTGAGGTCGCCGCGGCGCAGCAGCGTCATCGCCCGCTCGATCCGCCGGGTCATCAGGTACGAGTACGGCGACTCGCCGTAGACGCGGCGGAACTCCCGGCTCAGGTGCCCGACCGACAGGTGCGCCCCACGGGCCAGCGTCTCGAGGTTCAGCGGCCCGGCGTACTCACGGTCGATCCGGTCGCGGACCCGGCGGATCACGGCGACGTCGCGCAACCGCTGCGCCTCCGCGCGCCCGACACCCACGAGCCCCATCGTCGCACCCCCGCACCCGCCACGCCGGCGGCGGGTGCGGCGTGTCCCCGAAACGCGCGGGCGCGCACCGGTCAGGAATCGAGAAGCACCGGCGTCCGCGGCACGGCTAGCGTCGCCACCACGTCCACCGACAACGGCCAGGAGTGACGCGATGAGCACCAACGGCAAGGCGAAGAGCGGGACAGGCGCCGACGGCTTCTCCGACGACGAGCGCGCCGCCATCAGGCAGCGCGCCGCGGAGCTGAAGAGGGAGGCGGGCCGCGGTCGTCGCGACAAAACCGCCGCCGAGGAACTCGACGTGCTGTCGAAGATCGCGGAGATGGAGCCGGCGGACCGCGCGCTGGCCGAACGCGTCCACGCCATCGTCACCGCCAACGCCCCGGACCTGTCGCCGAAGCTGTGGTACGGGCAGCCGGCCTACGCCCGCAAGGGCAAGGTCGTGTGCTTCTTCCGCAGCGGGCACGCGGACAAGCAGCCCTACTCCACGTTCAGCTTCACCGCCGAGGCCGACCTCGCCGCCGGCCGTGGCCTGTGGCCCACGTCCTTCGGCGTGACCGACCTGGGCGACGACGCCGCGGAAACCATCGCCGCCCTCGTCCGGAAGGCCACGAGCTGACCCTCCGGGAGGCCGGGCCGACGCCCGGGGATCGTCCCGCACGTCGGTCCCCGTCGGGGCCCGGCCGCCCACGGTGACGTCCGGCCGCCCACGGTGACGTCCGGCCGCTCGCCGGCGGGGTCACCGGTCGTGCCCCGCCGGCGAGCGGGTCGTCAGCGGCGGTCGGCGAAGTCGTCCAGCGCCGCCACGACCCGCCCGGCCATGCCGTGGCCGCTGCCGTGTCCGGCATGCTCCAGCAGTTCCAGGCGCGCGTCCGGCCAGGCCTGCGCCAGCAGCCACGGGATGTCCGGCGGGCTGCTGATGTCGAGGTTGCCGTGCAGCAGCACGCCGGGGATGCCGGCCAGCCGCCCCGCGCCGCGCAGCACCTCGTCGTCGGGCAGGAAGCACGCGTTGCGCCAGTAGTGGGTGACCAGGCGGGCGAACACCATCCGGAACGCCGGGTCGGCGTAGCGGGGATCGGGCTGGTGCCCGGGCACGGTGGAGACGTGGGTGTCCTCCCAGGCGCACCAGTCCCGCGCGGCCCGGTCCCGCACCGCCGGGTCCGGATCGGCCAGCAGGCGGGCGTACGCGTCGGCCAGGTCGCCGTCGCGGTCGGCCGGCGGCACCCCGTCGCGGAACCGGGCCCACTGCGCGGGGAACACCCGCCCCATGTCCCGGGTGATCCACTCGATCTCCCGTCGGGTGCCGGCGGTGACGCTGAACAGCACCAGCTCGCTGACCCGGTCCGGGTGCCGCTGGGCGTACGCCAGGCCGAGGGCGGACCCCCAGGAGGCGCCGACGACCAGCCAGCGGTCCACCCCCAGGTGCTCGCGCAGCAGTTCGGCGTCGGCGATCAGGTGGTCGGTCGTGTTGGTGGACAGGTCCACCGCCGGGTCGGCGGCGTTCGGGAGGCTACGGCCGCAGCCGCGCTGGTCGAACAGGGTCACCTGGTAGCGGGCCGGGTCGAACAGGGTCCGCCAGCTCGGTCCGCAACCCGAGCCGGGCCCGCCGTGCAGCACCACCGCCGGTTTTCCGTCGGGGTTGCCGCAGGTCTCCCAGTACACGAGCTGACCGTCGCCCACGTCGAGCATCCCGTGCGCGTACGGCTCCGTCAGCGGGTACCGCTGCGTCATCGCCTGTCCTCCCTCGTCCCACCGAATACAACAGCGCTGTTACATTAGCGGGGTGACTGACACGCCGGACCGGGAGGCCGTGGGCACACTGCTGCGCCACGTCCTCGAGGTGCTCGACGGCGACGTGGCCGCGGTCTACGCGGAGCGGGGCCTGGCCGACTACCGGCCCCGGTTCTCGCCGCCGCTGCGCGTGCTGGTCGCCGACGGGCCGCTGCCCATCCGTGACCTGGCCCGCCGGGTCGGGGTGACCCACTCGGCGGCCAGCCAGACCGTGGCCCAGATGGCCCGCGCCGGCCTGGTGGAACTGGCCCCGGGCACCGACGCCCGGCAGCGCGTCGTGCACCTGAGCGACCGGACGCGGCAGCTGCTGCCGATCATCGAGGCGGAGTGGGCGGCGACGACCGCCGCCATGCGGGAGCTGGACGCCGAGCTGCCGGTGCCCCTGGCCGACCTGCTGCACGAGGTGCTCACCGCCGTCCGCCGACGGCCGCTGCGCCAGCGCATCGCCGACGCGGGCCTGCCGCCACCGTCCTGACGCGTCTACCGGCACCCGGACGTGTCGGTCCACACCCCGGTGGCGGCCCGACGACCGGCGACCGGCGGCGGCCCGCCACCCCGGGAACTCGGCCCGCCGCCCCGGGAACTCGGCCCGCCGCCCCAAGCCCCGCCGCCCCGGAACTCGGCCCGCCGCCCCAAGCCCGGCCGCCCCGAGCCCCGGCCGCTTGCCGCGATGCCGGG
>NZ_JBSGDY010000304.1:0-3593 GCF_053602615.1 Micromonospora sp. NPDC004336 | reverse complement strand
AGCGCCTCTCCGACGCGCGGCGCAACGGCCACCGCGTCCTCGCCGTCGTGCGGGGCAGCGCGGTCAACCAGGACGGCGCGTCCAACGGGCTGACCGCGCCGAACGGCCCGTCGCAGCAGCGGGTGATCCGGCAGGCCCTGGCCAACGCCCGGCTCGCCGCCGCCGATGTGGACGCCGTCGAGGCGCACGGCACCGGCACCGTCCTCGGTGACCCGATCGAGGCGCAGGCGCTGCTGGCCACGTACGGGCAGGGCCGGCCGCAGGGCCGGGAGCCGCTGTGGCTCGGGTCGGTCAAGTCGAACATCGGTCACGCCCAGGCGGCGGCCGGCGTCGCCGGTGTGATCAAGATGGTGCTGGCGATGCGGCACGGCGTGCTGCCGCCCACCCTGCACGTGGACGAGCCGTCCCCGCACATCGACTGGGGCACCGGGGCGGTCGCCCTGCTCGCCGAGGCGCGGCCGTGGCCGGCCGTCGACCGGCCCCGCCGCGCGGCGGTGTCGTCGTTCGGCATCAGCGGCACCAACGCCCACACCATCATCGAACAGGCGCCCGACGAGGCCGCCCCCACCACGACCCCGCCGACGGCGGACGTGCCCGGCCTGGTCGGACCCGCCGCCGTGCCGCTGCTCGTCTCCGGCCGCAGCCCCCGCGCCCTGCGCGAGCAGGCCACCCGCCTCGGCGAACGCCTCGCCGCCGACGCCGACCTGGACCTGCGCGACCTCGGCTTCACCCTCGCGACCCGCCGGGCCCACCACGCGTACCGGGCCGTCGCCGTGGTCGGCGACCGGGCCGACGCGACCGCCCGCCTGGCCGAACTGGCCGCCGCCGACGGCGCGCCGACCGGCGCCGACGCGACGCCGAAGGTCGTCTTCGTCTTCCCCGGTCAGGGCTCGCAGTGGGCGGGCATGGCGCTGGACCTGCTGGACACCTCCCCGGTGTTCCGGCAGCGGATGCGGGAGTGCGCCGACGAACTGGCCCGCCACGTCGACTGGTCCCTGGAGGACGTGCTCCGGGCGGCGCCCGGCGCGCCGCCGCTGGACCGGGTGGACGTCGTCCAGCCCGTCCTCCTGTCGGTCATGGTGTCCCTCGCCCAGCTCTGGCGCTCGTGCGGCGTCGAGCCGGCCGCCGTCGTCGGGCACTCGCAGGGGGAGCTCGCGGCGGCCTGCGTCGCCGGCGCGCTGACCCTCGCGGACGCGGTGCGGCTCGTCGTGGCGCGCAGCCGTGGCCTGCTGGCGATCGCCGGCCGGGGCGGCATGGTCTCCGTCCCGCTGCCGGCCACCGACACCGAGCGGCTGATCGCGCCGTGGCAGGGCAGCCTCTCCGTCGCCGCCCTCAACGGCGCCGCCGTGACCGTGGTCGCCGGCGACTCGGCGTCGGTCGACGCGCTGCTCGCGTACTGTGCCGAGCGGGACGTCCGGGCCCGGCGGGTCGCCGTCGACTTCGCGTCGCACAGCGGCCACGTCGACGCCGTCCGCGACGAGGTGATGGCCGGGTTCGGCACGGTCGAGCCGCGGCCGACCACGGTGGCCCTGCACTCCACCGTCACCGGCGAGCCGGTCGACGTCACCGCGCTCGACGCGGACTACTGGTACCGCAACCTGCGCGACACGGTCCGGCTCGCGCCCGTGGTGGACCGGCTGGTCGAGGACGGCTTCCGGGTCTTCGTCGAGGTCAGCCCGCACCCGGTGCTCAAGGTCTCCGTCCAGGACGCGCTCGACCGGGCCGCCGGCGACGCGGGCGTGGTGGTCGGCTCGCTGCGCCGCGACGAGGACGGGCCGCGCCAACTGCTGGCCGGCCTCGGCGACCTGCACGTCGCCGGCGTGCCCGTGGACTGGGCGGCGGTGTTCGCCGGCACTGGCGCCGCCCCGGTCGACCTGCCCACGTACGCCTTCCAGCGGGAGCGGTTCTGGCCGGCGGTCGACCGGTCGGCGGCCGGCGACGTGTCGGGCGCGGGCCTGGGCGCGGCCGGGCACGGGCTGCTCGGCGCGGCGGTGCGGCTCGCCGGCGACGACGAGGTCGTGCTGACCGGCCGGCTGTCGCTGTCGACGCATTCCTGGCTGGCGGACCACGTGGTCGGCGGCGCGGTGGTGCTGCCGGGCGCGGCCCTGGTGGAGCTCGCGGTGCGGGCCGGCGACGAGGTGGGCGCTTCGCGGGTACGCGAGCTGACCGTCGCCGCGCCGCTGCTGTTGCCGGAGACCGGCGCGGTCCGGGTGCAGGTGCGCGTCGGCGCGGCCGACGGCTCCGACGCCCGGCCCGTGGCGGTGCACTCGCAGCCCGACGGCGACCCGCGGGCGGAGTGGGTGCGGCACGCCGACGGCCTGCTGGAGCCGGCGTCGGCCGACGAGCCCGCCGTGGGCCCCTGGCCGCCGGCCGGGGCGACCGAGGTGGACCTGGCCGGCTGGTACCCGGCGCTGGCCGAGCGCGGCCTGGCCTACGGTCCCGCGTTCCGGGGCCTGCGCCGGCTGTGGACCGCCGGCGACGAGGCGTACGCCGAGGTGGCCCTGCCGGACGTGGCGGCCGCCGACGCCACCGGCTTCGCCGTGCACCCGGCCCTGCTGGACGCCGCGCTGCACCCCGTCGGGCTGCTGCTCACCGAGCGCTCCGGCGGACCGCGCGTGCCGTTCGCGTTCGAGGGCGCGCAGGTGCACGCCTCCGGCGCCCGTACGCTGCGGGTGCGGCTGACCCGGGCGGGCTCGGGCGTGCGGCTGGTGGCCGGCGACGAGTCCGGCGCCCCGGTGGTCTCCGTCGAGTCGCTCGCCCTGCGGGAGATGACCGACGCCCCCGGCGCGGAGGCCGCGGAGCGGTCGCTGTTCGAGGTGACCTGGCAGGTCGAGCCGGTCGGCCCGGCGCGGGACGTCTCCGGCTGGGCGCTGCTCGGCGCCGGGGAGGACGCGCCGGCGGGCCTGGCCACGCCGGTCTTCGCGACCGTCGACGACGTCGCCGCGGCGGTGTCGGCCGGGTCGGCCGAGCCGCCCCGCGCGCTGCTCCTCCCCGTCGAAGCCGCCCCGCCGGGCGACGCCGTGCCCGACTCGGTCCGGGCGGCCACCGCCCGGGCGCTCGACGTGGTGCGGTCCTGGCTGGACAGCGCGGCGCTGGCCGACACGACCCTGGTGGTGCTGACCCGAGGCGCCGTGGTCGCCACCCCGGCCGACGCCCTGCGGGACCTGGCCGGCGCGGCCGTCTGGGGGCTGCTGCGCTCCGCGCAGTCCGAGCATCCCGGGCGGATCGTCCTCGCCGACGTCGACGGCGACCTCACCCCGGCCACCCTCGCCGTGCTGGCCGCCGTGGCCGAGGACCCGACGCCCACCGGCGGCCAGGTGGCCGTACGCGGCGACGAGGTGCGCACCCCGCGCCTGGGCCGGCCCGCCGGCCCGACCGCCGACGAACTCGTCCCGCCGGCCGGGCTGTGGCGGGTCGGCGCGGTCAGCCCCGGCACCCTGGACGGCGTCGGCATGGTGCCCGCCCCCTCCGTCGCCCTGGACGCGGGCCAGGTGCGCATCGCGGTGCGGGCGGCGGGGGTGAACTTCCGGGACGTGCTGATCGGTCTGGGGATGTATCCGGATCCGGCGGCGGTGATGGGCAGCGAGGGCGCG
>NZ_JBSGDY010000303.1:0-3598 GCF_053602615.1 Micromonospora sp. NPDC004336 | reverse complement strand
GGAGGAGTCGAGTGGGGCGTCCAGCACCGACCATCGCACATCCGGAGGCTAGCCCGGCCGTGGCAGGCTGGGCGGCATGTACCGGGAACGTCCCGCCGGGTTCGCCGGCGCCGTGCTCTGGACCAGCACCACCAGGGCGGGCGCCGCGCCGACCCGGGTGCTTCCCGACGGCTGCGTCGACCTGCTGTGGACGAGTCGCTCCGGCCTGCTGGTGGCCGGCCCGGACCGCACCGCGCACCTCAGCGGCGGCGGGGCGGCCGAACGGTGGGTCGGGCTGCGGCTGCCGCCGGGGGTGGGGCCGGCGGTGCTCGGCGTGCCCGCCGCCGAGCTGCGCGACCGGCGGGTCCCCCTGGCGCAGGTGTGGGGCGACCGCGAGGCCGGCCGGCTGGGCGAGCGGGCCGAGCGGGCCCCGGCCGCCGCGCTGACGGAGGTCGCCGTCGGGCGGTTGCGGGCGGCGGGCGGTCCGGAGCCGTTGGCCGCCCGGGTCGTCGCCGCGCTGGCCGCCGGCGCCACCGTGGCCTCGGTCGCCGCCGAGGTCGGCCTGGACGCGCGCGCCCTGCACCGCCGCAGCCGGCACCTGTTCGGGTACGGCCCGAAGACCCTGGCCCGGATCCTGCGGATGCGGCGCGCCCTGGCGCTGGCCCGCGCGGGCACGCCGCTGGCCGAGGTGGCGGCCCGCTGCGGGTACGCCGACCAGGCCCACCTGACCCGGGACGTGCGGGACCTGGCCGGGGTGCCGCCGACGGTCCTGCTGCCCCGCTGAGCGACACAGCGGGACCGGGCGAGCCCGCCCGCGCGGGGGTGCGTCGGCTCAGCCCTGCGGGAGTGGGGCGAACAGGTCCACGCCGTTGCCGTCCGGGTCGCACACCACCGCGTACCGCTGGCCCCAGTAGGCGTCCCACGGGGGCAGGTGACCCTCGTGGCCCTCGGCCACCAGTTCCGCGTAGAGGCGGTCGACCTCCGCCGGGTCGGCGCAGCGGAAGGCGAGGCTGGCTCCGCCGCCGCCTCCGGGCTTCCAGTCCGCGTCGAAGGAGCGGATGGTGTCGGCGGTGTCCCAGGCGAGCCGAAGGCCCCCGGGGAGGGTGATCTCCACGTGCGGCTGGGTGTCGGCGTCGGCCGGGATGTCGAGACCGAGCCGGCGGTAGAAGGCGAGCGAGCGCGGCAGGTCGCTGGCGACCATGCCGACGAGATCCAGTTTCGGTGCCATGGCGTCGACGGTAGGGGCGGCGGGCCGAGGCGTCTTGAACGAAACGGACGTCGGGACGGAACGGCCGGTGTGGCCGTCACGACGGGGACGATCGGCGTACGGTGGCAGACAAGTCCGGCTTTCCGGTCAAATCCGTCAGGGGATGCGGTCCGGCGTGCCGGTGTCGAGACGGCGAGGGAAGGAGCGGTCGGTGGAACACCTGGCCTACCTGGACGCGGGGTCCGGCAGCCTGATCGTGCAGGCGGTGGTCGGCGGGGTGGCCGGCGCCGCCGTGGCGGCCAAGCTCTACTGGCGAAGGCTCGTCGACCGGTTCCGCCGCCAGCCCACCGACCAGCGCTGACCCGGCATGACGGTTCCCCGCACCGGCCCACGCGCCGAGCCCGGATCCTTCCGCGACCCGGCCAACCGGGTCTTCCACCTCGGCGACGACGTGCTGCGCGGGCTGGACGAGCAGGCCGCCCGGGAGTGGCGGGCGCTGGCCGCCACCGACTTCTTCCCGCCGCTGCTCGCCGCCGGCAAGGTCTGCGCCACCGCACCGGTCGAGCCGACGCCGGTGGCCGCCGGCTCCCGCTGGGCCACCGTCCTGCGCCACGAGCGGATCCCGTTCGTCTCCCACCCGTACGAGTGGTCGTTCGCGATGCTCCGCGACGCGGCGCTGCTGCACCTGGAGATCCTGCGGACGGCCCTGCCGGGGGCGTTCACCCTAAAGGACGGCTCGGCCTACAACGTCCAGTGGCGGGGGGCGGAACCGGTCTTCATCGACGTCGGCTCGTTCACGCCCGCGCGCGACGGCGAGCCGTGGGCCGGGTACCGGCAGTTCTGCCAGACCCTGCTCTACCCGCTGCTGCTCGGCGCCCACCTGGGGCTGGACTTCCGGCCCTGGCTGCGGGCCCAGGTCGACGGCATCGAGCCCGACCAGATGCGCCGGCTGTTCGGCGGGGCCCGCCGGCTGCTGCCCGGCGTGCTCACCCACGTGCACCTGCACGGGGCGATGCAGCGGCGCAACGCCCGCGCCAGCACCGCCGACGTCCGGTCCCAGCTCCGGGCGGCCGGCTACTCCCGGGAGCTGGCGCTGGCCACCGTACGGGGGATCGAGCGGCTCGTGCGGCGGCTGGAGCACCACCCGGACGCCAGCCACTGGGTCGACTACCAGCGCACCTGCGCCTACACCGCCGACGACCGGGCCGCGAAGGAACGCTTCGTCGCCGAGGCGCTGACCGACGGGCCGCGTCCCCGCCTCGTGCTCGACCTCGGCGCCAACGACGGCCGGTACGCCCGGCTCGCGGCCCGGCACGCCGACTACGTCGTGGCGGTGGAGCAGGACCCGGCCGTGGTCGACGGGCTCTACCGCGCGCTGCGTGCCGAGGGCGAGCGGCGGATCCTGCCCCTGGTGATGGACCTCGCCGACCCGTCGCCCGGCGGGGGCTGGCGGGGCGTCGAGCGGGCCTCGTTCGCCGACCGCGCCCGGGCGGACGCGGTGCTCGCCCTGGCCGTGGTGCACCACCTGGCGATCGGGCGCAACGTGCCGCTGCCCGAGGTGCTCGACTGGCTCGTCGGCCTCGCCGCGCCCGGCGCCCGGGTCGTGGTGGAGTTCGTCCATCCCGAGGACCCGATGGCCCGCCGGCTGCTGGCCAACAAGCCCGAGGGCCTCTTCCCGGACTACCGGCGCGCCGAGTTCGAACGCCTGCTGGGGGACCGGTGCCGGATCGCGCGCCGGCTCGACCTGCCCTCGGGCACCCGCACCCTCTACGCGGCGGTCGCGGGTGGCTGAGCCCGCGCCGACGCAGCCGCCCCGGCCGCCCGGCCCGGCTGCCCGACAGCCCGCCCCGTCCGCGTCGTCGTCCGACCCGCCCGCCCCGTCCGCGCCGTCGTCCGACCCGCCCGCCCCGTCCAACGGGGCCGTGCCGGCCGACCCCACCGCCCCGCCCGCCGGACGGGCCGGCCCGGCTGGTGGCCGGCGGGCGGAACTCGGCCGGCTGGCGGAGGTGGCCGGGCTGGTCGGGCTCGTGGTGACCCAACCGCTGCTGGACGTCCTCGGCCGCAGCCCGGACTTCTTCCTGTTCCACCGGGCGGACCGGCGGGAGATCCTGCTGCTGGTCGCGCTCGTCGCCGTCGCGCCCACGGCCGCCGTGGCGCTGCTCGCCGCGCCGAGCCGTTTGGCCGGGCGGACCGCCCGCGCGCTGACGCACACCGTGCTGGTCGGGCTGCTGCTCGCCGCCCTGGCCGTGCAGGTGGGCCGGCACGCGACGCCGCTGCGGGGCGTACCGCTGCTGCTGGCGGCGGCGGTGGCCGGCGTGGCCGGGCCCTCGCGGCGATCCTCGCGAGCCAGGTCACCCCGAAGTCCCACCAGGAAAGGACCACCACCCGATGAAGATCACCGTCGTCGGCGCC
>NZ_JBSGDY010000302.1:0-3615 GCF_053602615.1 Micromonospora sp. NPDC004336 | reverse complement strand
GACGCCGAGGCGGGCTCCGGAAACATCACGCTGGACCTGGGGACGCCCGCCTCCGCGGGCCGGCACCGGATCGCGCGCGCCGGCCCGACCAGGCCGCGCGGAGGCGGCTTCGGGCCGGGCCCGCCGCAAGCGCTGCCGGCGGGCCGTCAGCCGGCCGTACGGACGGCCACCCCGCCGTGGAAGGCGTCCGGCACCTGCGCCGGCGGGCCGTCGGGACGCCACCGGGCGATCGGGACGATGCCGTCCTCGGTGGGCGTCCACCGGCCCAGCAGCGGCGCGAACGCGGCCGGCGCGCGCATCCGGAACGAGGGACCCATCATCGCGAGCGCCTCCGGATGCCCGGCCAGCTCCTCGGTGTCGAAGTCGACCGCCAGCAGGCTGCCCGGCGCCGTCGCCTCGTAGAGCTCGTCGAGGGTGCGGGCCAGCGTCTCGTCGTCGAGGAACGCCGCCAGCCCGAGAAAGACCACCCCGACCGGCCGCCTCCCCCACCCCGGCAGGAACCGGTGCAACTGCGCGCGGTCGACCGTGCCGATGTCGGTGGCGTCGCCGTAGCCGTAGCCGGCCCGGTCGCTGCCGGCGAGCAGGCGCTGGCCGAGCCGGATGGTGACGGGGTCGACGTCGGTGTAGAGCACCGTGGCGTCCGGGGCGACCTCGTGCACGTTGCCCATGGTGGGCACCCCGGCGCCGAAGACCAGGAAGCTGTCCGCCCCCGCCGCGGCCATCGCCCGCACCGCCCGGCCCAGGAAGGCCCGCAGCTCCCGGAAGACCGGCGCGCACGGCCCGTACGCCTGCTCGAAGGCGCGGGCCGCCGCCACGCCGACCGGGAAGTGGTGCTCCCCGCCGAGCCAGTGGTCGATCATCCGCGCGGTGCTCGGCTGGTCCGGCTCCACCATCGACGACGCTCCCTCCCCGGCGGTCGTCGACAGCGTACCGACCGGTCGTCCTGCGCGGTATCGCCCCGCCGCCCCGCGGCCGGCCGCGATACTGGCCGGGAACCGGCGGGAGGTGGGCGGTGAACTCGGCGAACGGCGCGGCGGTGGTCGTCGGCGTGGACGGCTCCGAGCCGGCCGCGCGGGCCGTCCGGCTGGCTGCCGTCGAGGCGGCCCGCCGGCAGCGCCCGCTGCGGATCGTGCACGGGTTCATCTGGCCGCTGCTGCACGTGCCGGTGGACGCGCCCGCCGGCGGCCCGCCCGGCTCCGGCCTGCGCCACCAGGCGGAACAGGTCGTCGCCGCCGCCACCGCCGAGGCCGAGGCGACGGTGCCCGGGCTGCGGATCTCGGGCGAGATCATCGACGGGGAGGCCGCCGCGGTGCTGCTCGGCGAGTCGCCGGCCGCCGCGATGATCGTGCTCGGCGACCGGGGCCTCGGCGGGTTCTCCGCCCTGGTCGTCGGCTCCGTCGCCGTGCAGGTCGCCTCGTACGCCGACTGCCCCGTGCTGGTGGCGCGGGGCACGGACCGCGCCGACGGGCCCGTGGTGGTCGGCGTCGACGGCTCCGAGACGTCGCGGCTCGCCGTGGAGTTCGCCGCCGAGGCGGCCTCCCTGCGCGGCGCGCCGCTGGTCGCGGTGCACGCCTACCGGCACCCGGCCTCGACCGGCCCCGGCGACATGCAGCCCCTCGTGTACGAGGAGACCGAGCTGCGTTCCGAGGAGGAGCGGGTGGTGGCCGAGTCGCTGGCCGGGCTCGCCGAGCGGTGGCCGGACGTGCCGGTCAGCCGGGAGACCGTCCGGGGCCGCCCCACCACGGTGCTCGCCGAGCAGTCCCGGCGGGCCCAGCTGCTGGTCGTCGGCCGGCGCGGGCACGGCGAGCTGACCGGCCTGCTGCTGGGCTCGGTGAGCCAGTCCCTGCTGCACCACGCCGACTGCCCGGTCGCCGTCGTCCGCGCGCCCCACTGAGCCGCCCGGCGGGGTCGCGCTCTCCGCCGCCGTCACGCGCGACGGTTGGCCCCGGCGCAGGCGGGTAGACGAGCGCGGTACGCCAACGGCGAGGACGACCGGAGGAGGCAGCGATGCCAGGACCACGGCCGGGCAGCAACGCGTACGACAAGCAGCGGGCGCGCATCCGCGACGCGATCGACGATTCGGGACGACGGGTGCCGGACGACAAGGCGAACGACGTGGCCAACCGGATCCTGCAGTCCGACCGCGGCCAGCGGGGCGTCGTCCGCGGTGAGCGGGTGTACGGGCCCAAGGGCGAGCGCGAACCGGGCGACCCGAAGTGAGAGCGGCGCACCTGGCCGACGGGGCGATCGCCGGCGCGGTCGGCAGCGCCGCGTTGAACGTGGTCAGCTACCTGGACATGGTGCTGCGGGGGCGGCCGGCGAGCAGCACCCCGGAGGCGACCGCCGGGCGGCTGGCCGGGGTCGCGCACGTGGACCTCGGGCCCGAGGACCGGGCGGCCAACCGCCGCTCGGGCCTCGGGCCCCTGCTCGGCTACGGCATGGGCGTGGCCGCCGGGGTGGGCTACGCGCTGCTGGCGCGGGGCCGCCGGATGCCCCTGGCCCTGGGCACGGGGGTACTCGGCGGGGGCGTGATGACGATGTCCGACGGGTCGATGACGCTGCTCGGGGTCACCGACCCGCGCACCTGGCGGCCGTCGGACTGGGTGGCCGACGTCGTGCCGCACGTCGCGTACGGCATGGCGGCCGCAGCCACCTGGAACCGGCTGCGGCCGCCCGTGTCGGGCCGGGGCGGTTAGCCCCGGGCGCTCTCGTCGTCGGCGACCGGCTCCGTCGCGGGACCGTACGGGGAGACCTGCCCGCGCGGCACCGGGCGGCCCTCGTCGCCGCGCGACGAGCCCCGGTTGCGCGGGTGGCCGCTCGGGTTCGGGCCCTTGCTGTCCTGGCTGGTGGCGCCCTTGTTGTTGCGGCGGAACTCCTCCTGCTGCGGGTTCACCACGGGTCTCTCCTTCCGGGGTCCGACCGTGTCGCGTCCCGGTTACCCGGCGCGGTCGGCGCCATGCCGGCCGGGGCGCCCGGTCCCGGGGCTGACCCGGCCCGCAGCGGGTACACGGGGAGGATGGGCGACGACCGGAAGGTGGCGCGGGTCCTGCTGGACCGGCGGGGTCACACGTACGCCGAGGAGGCGGGCATCGGCCTGGCCGACCGCCCCGCCCCGCTCTACCAGCTGCTGGTGCTCGCCACGCTGCTGAGCACCCGGATCCGCGCCGGGGTGGCCGTGGCGGCCGCCCGGGAGCTGTTCGCCGCCGGCTACCGGACCCCGCAGGCGATGGAGGCGGCGAGCTGGCAGGACCGGGTCGACGCGCTGGGCCGGGGCCACTACCGCCGGTACGACGAGCGGACCTCGACGATGCTCGGCACCGGTGCCCGGCTGTGCCTGGACCGATGGCGCGGCGACCTGCGCCGGCTGCACCGGGAGGCCGGCGGCGAGCCGCAGGCGCTGCGCCGCCTGCTGACCGAGTTCCCCGGCATCGGCCCGACCGGGGCCGACATCTTCCTGCGCGAGGCCCAGATGGTGTGGCCGGACGTGCGCCCGTACGCCGACCGGCGCGCCCTGTCCGGGCGGCGGCGGGGTGGCCGCGAGCACCGTCGGCGCGGCGGCCGAGGTTACGGTGGAGATCGGATCGACGTGCAGCACGCTTTTCAGCCTAGGTCAGG
>NZ_JBSGDY010000301.1:0-3646 GCF_053602615.1 Micromonospora sp. NPDC004336 | reverse complement strand
CGGGCCAGCCAGGGCAGCAGGTGCCGGCGGGCCCAGGCGGCCTCGGCGCGGAGCACCTCGTGGCGACGCCGGCGCGGGGCCGCCTCCAGCGGCCGCGTCCAGCCGTCGTCGGTGCCCGGCAGCCCGACGGTGTGTGCGAGCGCGGCGGCGATGCGTTCGTGCCCGGCGCTGTTGGCGTGCAGCCGGTCGTCGCTCCACAGCCGGGGGTCCGAGGCGACCGGGTGGGCGCCGAGGTCCACCAGGGTGGCCCCGGTCTCGGCGGTCGCCGCGCGCAGCGCGGCGTTGAGCGCCAGCATCCGGCCGCGCAGCGGGCGGGCCAGCGGCATCACCGGCACCGGGTCGGGCAGGGTGAAGGTCAGCACCGTGGCGCCCTGCCCGACCAGGGCGCGCTGCATCGCCGCGACGTCCTCGGCGACCCGGTCGGCGTCGAAGGAGGGGCGCAGCACGTCGTTCATGCCGGCCACCACGGTGGCGAGGTCCGGCGCGAGGTCGAGGGCGGGTTGCAGCTGCTCGGCGCGGATACGGGCGGTGGTGCGCCCTCGGACGGCGAGGTTGGCGTACTCCAGGCCGCCCTGCGCGCGGGCCACCGCCAGGGCGAACCGGTCGGCCCAGCCCCGGTAGCCGCCGGCGCCGTCGGGGTCGTCGAGGCCCTCGGTGGTGCTGTCGCCGATCGCCACGTACCGCTGCCACATCACGTGGGGGAGGGTAGCGGCCGGCGGCGACGACCCGCTCGCCCCGGCCGCGCGCCGGGGCGCGGTCAGAGCCAGCCGGAGCGGCGGAACAGGCGGTGCAGGGTGACCGCGACCAGCGCCATCAGGCCCAGCGCGGCGGGGTAGCCGTAGCGCCAGTTCAGCTCGGGCATGCTGGCGAAGTTCATGCCGTAGATCCCGGCGATCCCGGTCTGGGTGGCGGCGATGGCGGCCCACGCGGCGATCTTGCGCATGTCGTTGTTCTGGTCCACCGCGAGCTGCGCGAGCCGGGACTGCAGGATCGAGTTGAGCAGGTCGTCGTAGGCGGCGACCCGGTCCACCGCCCGGGTCAGCCGGGCGTCGACGTCGACGAACCACCGCCGCAGGCCGCGCGGCGGGCCGTCGGGCCGCTGGTCCAGCAGCGACCGCAGGGGCGACTGCAACGGCTGCACCGCCCGCTTGAACTCCACCACCTCCCGCTTGAGCTGGTAGATGTGCTGGATGTCGGCGGAGCGGTCGCGGGCGAACACCGTCTCCTCGACCCGTTCCAGGTCCCGCTCGACGTGCCCGGCGACCTCCAGGTAGAGGTCGACCATGCGGCTGCAGACCGCGTACGCCACCGCCCACGGGCCCTCCGCGAGCACGGCGGGGCGGCCCTCGACGTCGGCGCGGACGGGGGTGAGCGCGCCGGCCGCGCCGTGCCGCACGGTGATGACGAAGCGGTCCCCGAGCAGCACCATCACGTCGCCGGTGTCGATCACCTCGGAGGTGTCGGTCAGCTCGGCGTGCTCGACGTATCCGGCGGTGCGCAGCACCAGCAGGGTCACGTCGCCGTCGCGCCGCACGGTGGGGCGGTGGCCGTCGGCGAGCGCCTGCTCGACGGTCAGGTCGTCCAGCCCGAAGACGCGGCCGACCGCGGCCATCACCGCCGGGTCCGGGTCGTGCAGCCCCAGCCAGACGAAGGCGCCGCGGGCGCGGCGGCTGCGGGCGTACGCGTCGGCGTAGTGCGGCCGGCCCGGCTCGCGCCGTCCGTCCACGTAGACGGCACAGTCGACGACGGCGTCCGGGTTGGACCGCCGGGGCGTCTCCGCGCGCTGCCCGGGCGCCGGCCGGCCGAGCAGCCGCTGGAACACCCCCGGTAGGCCCAGCCGCTCTGTCACCCGCTGAGCCACCCCGTCCCCCTCCGCGTCGCCCGGCATCCGCGCGCACACCGTACTCGGAGCCGGCCCGTCGGGGGTCAGGGCACCCGCGTGGCGAAGACGACGACGTTGTCGACGTAGCCGCCGGCGCGCCGGTCGAAGCGGCCGCCGCAGGTGACCAGGCGCAGGCCCGCCGCATCGCCGGGGCCGTAGACGAGGTCGGTGGGGAAGCGGTCCTTGGGGTACGAGGCGACGCCGTCGACGGCGAAGGTCGCCACGCTGGCGTCGGCGCGGGTGATCCGCACGGTGTCGCCGGTCCGCAGCCGGCCGAGGTCGAAGAAGACGGCCGGCCCGGCGGCCGAGTCGACGTGGCCGACGATCACCGCGTTGCCGGTCTCGCCGGGGCTGACGCCGTGCCGGTACCAGCCGGCGATCGTGGGCCGGTCCAGCGGCGGCACCTCCAGCCGTCCGTCGGCGTCGGCGCCAACCGGGACGACCTGGGCCTGTACGCCGATCGCCGGGATCCGCACGTCGACCGGCTCGGCCCGCCCCAGCGGCGGCACCGGCGGCGCGGAGCGCGCCCCGGCCGGCGCGTCGGCGGCCCCGGGTCGGGGCGGGCGCGGCGGGGTCGCCGCGATTCCCGCGCCGACCAGGGCGAGGCCGGTCGCGCCGAGCAGGGCGACGACCGTGACGGCCAATCCGGGCCTGCGGGACACGGCTCCACCTCCGTACGCGTTTCGCCCGGGTGCCCGCCCCGGCGTCGGCCGGTGCGGGCACCCGGGTCCAGGGATGGACGGCGCGGAGCCGTCGGTCAGAACGTTGCCGCGGCCATGTGGCGTCGGCGTCGGGCCAGGATGAGGGCGCCGCCGGCGGCGGAGCCGAGCAGGACGCCACCGGCGGCGAGGGCCCCGGTGCCGTCGGCGCCGTCGCGGCCGCCGGCCTGGGCGCCGCCGATCGGGGTGACGGTGAACGTCGCGCTGCCGGCCGCGCTGCCGTCGCCGCAGGTCGCGGTCACCGTGTAGGTGCCGAGCGTGAAGCCGGCGGTGAAGAGCTCGGCGCTCAGCCCGCCGCCGGCCGCCGCCGTGGTGGACCGGACGTTCTGGTCGCGGTCGGGCCCGGTGACGCGGAAGATCGCGTCGCCGGACTTCGGGTTGCACGTCGTCGCGGTGAGCACGACCGTCCCGCCGACCGGGGTGGTGGCCGGTGACACGACGGTGTCGGCCAGCGCGGCGCCCGGCAGCAGGAGCGTGCCCAGACCCACGCCGACCGCCGCCGATACGAGAACTGTCTTGACCTTCATACGCGTCTTCCCTCACTTTTCGTCCGCTGACTGCTTGGGACGTCGCTCGGGTGGCCAACTCCGTGACTAGCACCGGTGTGACCAACCCTAGGCGGGTTGGGCCCTCGATCCGGTGAAAATGAGAAATCCTCGTTGCCGTCACGTGTCCACCCCGGAGGCGGAGGGAGCAGCGGAAATGCCGGCTCGGCCCGCCCGCGAAGGGTGGGCCGGGTCGATGTCGTCAGGGCCGCGCTGTCGCCGGCTGGGCGGGTCTCGGCCCGTCTCACGGACGTTGCGCGGAGCGGGCCGGGTCGCGACCGTGCCGCCCCCGCGGGGCGGTAGCCGCCGACCCGGCCGCTCGCGGACGGTTTGCGCCGGCCGGGCCATCGACTGCGGCGCCGGCCGGGTCGGCGTCGCCCGGACCAGCGCCGGCAGGCGGTGTCGGCCTGGGCCTACGCCGCCCCGGGCCGCGGGGGCGGGGGGGCGGCGGCGGGGGGGGTGGCGGGGGCACGCCCCGGCCGGCGGGGGGCGGCGGGCGC
>NZ_JBSGDY010000300.1:0-3813 GCF_053602615.1 Micromonospora sp. NPDC004336 | reverse complement strand
CTTGAGCGGCGGGCGCCGCCCGAGCGCCGCGCGCCTCGCCCCGCGATCTTGCACTTTCTGCCCCGATAAAAGCCGTGGAACGGGCAAACGAGGGGGCACAAACTGCAAGATCATCGAGGGCGAGGGCGAGGGGCGAGGGGCGGTCAGCCGACAGGTGGGGGCCACGCCCGCTGTCGAGCTGCCCCGTCCGTGGGACCGACGGGCGCCCAATCGACAGGCTGCCGATGGCCGATCTACGCCGCCCCATCCATAGGGGCAGCTCGACAGGCAGCCCCGCACTACGGCCAGCCCAACCCACGACAAGGCCGACCAAACACAGGCCCGGCACACGGCCCGCCAACCCCGCGACAGTGCCCGACAGAACGCAGGCCCGGCACACGGCCCGCCCAACGCACGACAACGCCTGCAGAACGACAAGCTCGGCAGCACGGCGGCCAGCCCGGCGCGACTACCGGCCGGCACCCACGACGGTCTCGTGCGCCGTGCGCCGTGCGCCGTGCGTCGTTCCGGCGCGGCGCGGCGTGACGTGGCGCGGCGTGGCGTGGCGCGGTGCGGACGGCGCCAGCGCGGCCGGTGGCTGCACGTCAGCCAACAGGAACTCGCCCCGTGCGTCGCGCTGCGGTCGGGCGGGTCGCGGGTCCGCTCAGCCGCCCGAATCGGCCAGTTCGGCGCCCTCGGGCACGGTGTCGTCGTCCCGGCTGGCGAGCCAGCCCTCGGGCAGGAAGACCTTGCCGGGCGAGTTGGTGCGGCCGCGCGGCTGGCCGAGCGTGGCGACCGGGAACGGCTCGGCCGGATCCAGCTTGCCCAGCAGGTCGTCGAGCTGGGCCAGGCTTTCGATCATGGCCAGTTCGCGGCGCAGCTCGCTGCCGACGGGGAAGCCCTTCAGGTACCAGGCGACGTGCTTGCGGAAGTCGGTGCAGCCGTCCCGCTCGCCCCGCTCGGGGGTGCGGGAGCCGGCGGTGAACTGGTCGACCAGCAGCTCCGCGTGGCGGCGCATGGTCGCCGCGACCTCGCCGAGGGTGGGCAGCCGGCGCTCCGGACGCCCGTTGAAGGCTGCCTCCAGGTCGGCGAAGAGCCACGGGCGGCCCAGGCAGCCACGGCCGATCACCACCCCGTCGACGCCGGTGTGCGCCACCATCCGCAGCGCGTCGTCGGCCTCCCAGATGTCGCCGTTGCCGAGCACCGGCACGTCGAGCGCCTGCTTGAGCGTGGCGATGGCGTCCCAGTCCGCCGCGCCCGAGTAGCGCTGCGCCGCCGTACGCCCGTGCAGGGCGACCGCCGCCACCCCGGCGTCCTGGGCGGCGAGGCCCGCCTCGACGTACGTCAGATGGTCGTCGTCGATGCCCTTGCGCATCTTGACCGTGACCGGCACCCCGGCGGGCGACGCGGCGTCCACCGCGGCCCTGACCAGGCGGGCGAAGAGCCGGCGCCGCCAAGGCAGCGCCGAGCCACCGCCCCTGCGGGTGACCTTGGGCACCGGGCAGCCGAAGTTGAGGTCGATGTGGTCGGCGAGGTCCTTCTCGACCACGATCCGCACGGCGGCGGCGGTGATCTCGGGGTCGGTGCCGTAGAGCTGGAGGCTGCGCGGCCGCTCGTGCTCGCCGAACGCGATCATGCGCAGCGTCTTCGGGTTCCGCTCCACCAGCGCGACCGTGGTGATCATCTCGCAGACGTAGATGCCGCCGCCCTGCTCGCGGCAGAGCTGCCGGAAGCCGACGTTGGTGATGCCCGCCATCGGCGCGAGCACCACCGGCGGCCACACCTGGTGCGGCCCGAGGGTCAGCGGGCGCAGCGCGGGAACGGTCGGTGCGGTCACCGGACAAGTGTACGGGGCCCCGGCCGGCGCGTTCCCACGCCGACCGGGGCCCCGTTCCGGCAGCTCAGCAGCCGGGGAGGCGCTCGATGAGGTAGCGCTCGACCTGGTCCAGGGAGATGCGCTCCTGGGCCATGGTGTCCCGGTTCCGCACGGTCACCGCGTTGTCGTCCAGGGTGTCGAAGTCGACGGTCACGCAGAACGGCGTGCCGATCTCGTCCTGCCGGCGGTAGCGGCGGCCGATCGCCTGCGAGTCGTCGAACTCCACCACCCAGCGCTTGCGCAGGTCGGCGGCGAGGCCCTTGGCCTTCGGCGAGAGCGCCTCGTTGCGCGACAGCGGCAGCACCGCCACCTTGACCGGGGCCAGCCGCGGGTCGAAGCGCATCACCGTGCGCTTGTCCACGCCGCCCTTGGTGTTCGGCGCCTCGTCCTCGTCGTACGCCTCGAGCAGGAACGCGAGCACCGCCCGGGTGAGGCCGGCCGCCGGCTCGATCACGTACGGCACCCAACGCTCCTGCTTCGTCTGGTCGAAGTAGGACAGGTCGACGCCGGAGTGCTTGCTGTGCGTGCTGAGGTCGAAGTCGGTGCGGTTGGCGATGCCCTCCAGCTCGGCGAACTCGGTGCCGCCGAACTGGAACCGGTACTCGATGTCGACCGTGCGCTTCGAGTAGTGGGAGAGCTTCTCCTTCGGGTGCTCGTAGAAGCGCAGGTTGCCCTCCGACAGGCCCAGGTCGAGGTACCAGTTCCAGCGCTCCTGCAGCCAGTACTCGTGCCACTGCTCGTCGGAGCCCGGCTCGACGAAGAACTCCATCTCCATCTGCTCGAACTCGCGGGTGCGGAAGATGAAGTTGCCCGGGGTGATCTCGTTGCGGAACGACTTGCCGGTCTGCGCGATGCCGAACGGCGGCTTCTTGCGGGCGACGGTCTCGACGTTCTTGTAGTTGACGAAGATGCCCTGGGCGGTCTCGGGCCGCAGGTAGTGCATGCCCTCCTCGCTCTCGACCGGGCCGAGGAAGGTCTTCATCAGGCCGTTGAACATCTTCGGCTCGGTGAAGGTGCCCTTGTTGCCGCAGTTCGGGCAGTTCAGCTCCGTCAGCGACGCCGGCGGCCTGCCGTGCTTGGCCTCGTACGCCTCCTCCAGGTGGTCGGCCCGGAACCGCTTGTGGCACGACTGGCACTCGGTCAGCGGGTCGACGAAGGCGTCCAGGTGGCCCGAGGCGGCCCAGACGTCGCGGGCCAGGATCACGGCGGAGTCGAGACCGACCACGTCGTCGCGCTGCTGGACCATGGTCTTCCACCACTGCCGGCGGACGTTCTCCTTCAGCTCCACGCCGAGCGGACCGTAGTCCCACGCCGACCGGGTGCCTCCGTAGATCTCGCTGGAGGGGAAGACGAAACCTCGGCGCTTGGCGAGGCTGACGACGGCGTCGATACGGTCGGCTGGCATGTTTCCTCCTACGCCGACTGGCGGTCGGCGGGGACGCGGCAAAGGACGGAACGAGCAGTTCGGGACAACGGTACGACCAGCACCACCCCGAGCCCAGGAGAATACCGGGGGCGGGTCAGTTGACCCCGCACACCTCCATGCCGCCGGTCTCCCGGTCCTGCCCGAGGACGACCTCCTGCCGGTCCTGCCGGCCGCCGGTGTAGGTCACGTCCACCGGCACGGTCAGGGTCGTGGCGTCCACCTCGCCCACCCGGAACCCCGAGATCTGCGGCTCGGCGGCGACCCGGCGCTCGAACTCCCCGCGTGACTCGCGCCGCTGCGCGTCGTCGCAGAGCTGGTCGTACGCGGCGCCGTACTTCCGCTCGACGAGCGCCTGGTAGTAGTCGGTGGAGACGGTGCGCCCCTGCTCCCGGACGGCCTGCACCCCGGTCACCGCCAGGCCCACGACGGCCGCGCCGCCACCGCCGCAGCAGAGCAGCACGGCGAGCGCCCCGGCGCCCAGCCCCAGCCAGAGCCGGGTGTTGCGCCCCTCGGTGGGCGGCGCCGCGAACGG
>NZ_JBSGDY010000299.1:0-3923 GCF_053602615.1 Micromonospora sp. NPDC004336 | reverse complement strand
CGGGCGGTGTCGGCGCGGGCAGGCGGCGGCTTGGGCGCGACCGGTGCCGCCGGGGGTCAGCCGGCGGCGGTCGTCGGCTCCGGCAGCGGCTCTCCCGTCTCCAGCAGGGTCTTCAGGCTGGCGAGCAGCTCCGGCCAGCCACCGCTGCCGTCGAGCTGGCCGCTGACCGCCCGGTGCATCTCGCTGTCGGGGGAGAAGTCGTCGTGGGTGACGGTGAGCCGGACGAAGCCGCCGTACGGTGTGATGTCGAACGTGACGCGGGAGCGCCGCTCGGTCAGCCGGGCCGCCAGCTCCTCGGGGGACCAGCCGAAGTGGGCGGCGTGCTCGGGCTGGAAGCCGTGCCAGCTGTAGGAGAGCCGGCGGTGGGGCTCGGCCACGAGGACGCGCTGGCCCAGGTCGCGGAACTCGCCGTCCGGCTCGTCCTGCCACAGCACCGGCGAGCCGACCCGCCAGTCGGAGCGCAGCGCGACCCCGCCCCAGTAGCGACGGGTGAACTCGGGCTCGGTCAGCGCGGCCCAGAGCCGCTCCGGGGTGGTGTTGACGTAGGTGGTGTAGACGAAGGTGGGACTCTCCATCGGCTCCCGCTCCAGTGCTCTCTGCAGGTCGGCGAGCGCGCGGACCCGCTCCCGGTCGTAGCGGTGGATCCACCGGTCGGCGATCGCGTTGATCGGCGCGGGGTTGAGGTAGTGCAGCTTCTCCCGGCCGCGTCGCACGGTGGTCACCAGGTTGGCGGCCTCGAGCACCGCCAGGTGCTTGCTGACCGACTGCCGGGTCATGTCGAGCCCCGCGCACAGTTCGCGCAGGCTCTGCCCGTTGCGCAGGTTGAGGTCGTCGAGCAGCCGGCGGCGGCTCGCGTCGGCGAGCGCCCGGAACACCTCGTCCACCCTGTCCACCTCGCACATGCAGCCGTCCGGCTGCCTGTAGGATAGGCAACCGGACGGCTGCATGTCCAGCGTCCCCGACGCGGGGCGCCTACGCGCCGGCGGCGTACACCTGGGTCAGCCGGGAGAAGTCGTCCCCGCCGTGACCCGCCCGGATCGCCCGGTCGGCGACGGCGCCGGCCGCCCGCAGCGGGCCGGAGTCGATGCCGTGCGCCTCGGCCGCCTCCACGACGTGCGCCATGCCGGCGGCCGCCGAGGCGACGTTGGAGAAGTCGGCGGTGTGGTCGCCGGCGTCCACCCGGCGGGCCAGGTCGTCGACGAGGTCGGGCAGCAGGCCCGCGATCCCCCTGGCGTACGGGGCGAGGTCGCCCGCCGCGATCCCCTCGGAGCGGGCCAGGGCGAAGGCGTGCGCGACGCCGTGCATCGCGGTCCAGAAGACGTCGAGCAGGGCCACGTCGTGGGCGGCGGCCCGGCCCGGGTCGGCGCCCCGCCAGTCGGCCGTGCCGCCCAGGCTCGCCAGGGTGTCCCGGTGGGCCCGCCAGGTCCGCTCCGCGCCGCTGTAGAGGACGAGGGCGGCCGGCCCGCCGATGGTGGGTGCCGGTGTCATGATCGCCCCGTCGAGGTAGTCGACGTCGCGCTCCGCCGCCCAGGTTGCCATCGCGCGGGCCCGCTCGGGGGTGTCGGCGGTGAGATTCACCAGGGTGCGCCCGGCGAGGGCGTCGGCCGCCGGCTCCACGATCGCGCGGACGGCGGTGTAGTCGATGACGCAGACGAGCGTCAGCGGGCTGGCCCGGACGGCCTCCGCCGCCGTCGACGCCCGTCGCGCGCCCCGCGACACCAGGGCGTCGGCCCGGTCGGCCGTGCGGTTCCAGACGGTGGTCGGGTGGCCGGCGGCCAGCAGCGCGCCGGCGAGCGCCTGGCCCATCGGGCCCAGGCCCAGCACGGTCACGGGGGTCGGCTCGCGGTTGGTCATGGACGTGCTCCTCATCGGTCCCGCCCCGAGTCTCGATCTTCGTCGGGGCCGGACCAATCCTGTTCCGGCGCGCACCACGCGACAAGTACCGACTATTTTCTCAGGTACTTACTATTTTCTCAGGTACTTACCTTTTGGTAAGTGCTAGCCGGACGACGGGCGTTCCGCCCGGAACTGCTTGTCGATCACGGCCAGCAGGGCGGCGTGCGTCGGCGCGTCCGCCGCCACGAGCAGCCCGCCGACGCCGGTGTGCAGGGGCTGCCCCCGCAGGCCGGTCACCACGCAGCCGGCGGCCTCGCACAGGGCGATGCCGCTGGCGAAGTGCACGCTGTCCCGGACGTCCCGGTCGGTGACGTACGCGGCCCGCCGGCCCGCGGCGACCCACGCCAGGGCCAGCGTCGTGGAGAGCACCCGGGGCCGGAACCGGGAGGTGAACTCCGCGTCCGCCAGCAGCCGCAGCGCGTCGAAGACGGGGGCGTTCGGGAACGGCGGGTCGAGGTCGACGTCCACCAGCCCCGACCGGGCCGACGGCAGGAGCGGCTCGTCGACGCCGTCGCGGCGTACGTGTGCCCGGCCGTCGCCCGCCCAGAACAGCTCGCCGGCGATCGGGTCGGCCGCCGCGGCGGCCGTGATCCCCGCGTCGGTGCGCAGGGCCACGTTCACCGCGACCAGCGGGGTCCGCGCCGCGTAGTTCAGCGTGCCGCAGAGCGGGTCGACCAGCCAGGTCCGGTCGGCCGAGCGGGAGCCGGTGTGCCCGCTCTCCTCCCCGAGCACGGCGTCGTCGGGCCGCGCGCCCCGCAGGACGTCGAGGACGGCCCGCTCCGACTCCAGATCGGCGGCGGTGGCGAAGTCGCCGGCCCCCTTGTCGAACCGGTCCAGCGGGCCGCCGTAACGGGCCCGCACCACGTCGGCGCCGGCCTGCGCCGCGACGATCGCCAGTTCGGTGTCGGTGTACGTCATGATCACCACAGTAGACGCGCCGCGGCACCGCCGGCGTCCCCGGAGGCCGACCAGGAACGCGGCGAAGGCCAACGGCCGCACGCGGCGCCGCCGGCGACCCGGGCAGGAGCAGCTCGCGGGCCGGCGGCGCCGTGGCGGGCCGCGCGACCGGTCCCGGCCGGTCGGTGACCGGTCGCCCGGGACCGTGTGACAGCGTGGTCGGCGTGAACACCTCCGCTGCGCTGGACGTCGACCTGGCGCTCGTCGGCGGCGGCGGCGCCGCGTCGCTGCTCCTCGCCGCCCTGGACCGGCGCGGCGTGCGCGGCCCCCGGATCGCCGTCGTCGACCCGGTCCACCGGCGCGGCCAGGACCGGACGTGGGCGTTCTGGGACCGTCCCGGCAACGAACTGGACCCGCTGCTGGCGGCGAGCTGGCGCCGGGTCGAGGTGGCGACGCCCGCCGGCCGCCGCGCCCTCGACCTGGCCCCCCTGCGGTACGCCATGCTGCGCTCGGGCCCGGTCTACGACCGGGCTGCCGAGGCCGAGCGGCGGCTCGGCGTGCGGCGGATCGTCGCGCCCGTCGAGGCCCTGCACGACGACGGCCGGCGGGTCACGGTACGCGTCGGCGGGGGCGGGCCGACGGTGCGCGCCTCCTGGGTGCTCGACTCCCGGCCCCGGCCGCCCCGCCGGCCCGGCCGCACCAACTGGCTCCAGCACTTCCGGGGCTGGTGGCTGGAGTCCGACGCGCCGGTCTTCGACCCGTCCCGGGCCGTGCTGATGGACTTCCGCACCCCGCAGCCGGCCCGGGGCGTGTCGTTCGGCTACGTGCTGCCCGTCAGCGACCGGTACGCCCTGGTGGAGTACACGGAGTTCGGCCCGGCCCTGCTCACCGACGCCGGGTACGACGCCGCGCTGGCCGGCTACCGCGACCTGCTCGGCCTCGACCCGGCCGGGCTGCGGGTGCGGGAGGTGGAGAACGGGGTGATCCCGATGACCGACGGCCCGTTCGAGCCGCGGCCCTCGCCCCGGGTGGTCCGCCTCGGCACGGCGGGCGGCGCGACCCGACCCTCCACCGGCTTCACCTTCTCCGCGATGCGCCGCCAGGCCGAGCAGGTCGCCGCCGCGCTGGCC
>NZ_JBSGDY010000298.1:0-4040 GCF_053602615.1 Micromonospora sp. NPDC004336 | reverse complement strand
GTCTTGAAGTCCGCCGGTTCCTGCCGTAGAAATTCTTCAGCAACATCAAACAAACTGAAGACAACTTCCCCCTGTGCCTCGTGCGGCGGCTGGTACCGCAACGCCACCGGGGTCGGCGGCTGGACGCCCTACGCGCTGCCGGCGATGCTGACCGGCCGGTACCCGCGGCGCGAGGCGGCGCCGCACTACTCGCAGTACCCGGACAACCTCTTCACCGCCTTCGGCGGCCTCTACGACATCCGCGCCGAGGAGAGCATCACCCGGCTCTGCCCGCCCAGCCGCTGCGAGTCCCCGGTCACCCCCGAGCAGGGGATGGGCGTGCTGGTCCGGGAGACCGGCGGGCTGCTGCGCCGGCTGGCCGCCCCGGTGGACAGCCGGGTCGACCCGGAGGACTCCTACCGGGAACGCACCCGCGCCGAGGCCGGCATCGACGACGCGGAGCCGGTGCCGGCGGACCCGAAGTTCCGCTGGGACAGCCTCAACGCCAACCAGCCGGCCCGGTTCACCAGCTTCCTGGCCGGGTTGCGGCCGGCGGCCCGCCCCACGCTGCACTTCCTGCACCTGCTGATGCCGCACTCGCCGTGGGCGTACCTGCCGTCGGGGGTGCGCTACGACGCGCCGGAGGACCTGCCGAACGACGGCGACGGCTGGGCGGAGCTGGCGCGGCGACGCCACCTCGCGCAGCTCGGCTACACCGACCGGCTGATCGGCGAGACGCTGCGCACCCTGCGGGAGCGCGGCCTCTACGACAAGGCCCTGCTGGTGGTCACCGCCGACCACGGCGTGAGCTTCACCAACGGCGCGCAGGGCCGGGGGATGGACGCCATCCGGGCCGCCCCGGGCGAGGTCGCCTGGGTGCCGATGTTCGTCAAGACCCCCGGGCAGCGGGCGGGGCGGGTCGACGACCGGAACTGGCAGCACGTCGACCTGCTCCCCACCGTCGCCGACGAGGCCGCCATCCGGCTGCCGTGGCCGGTCGACGGCCGCTCCGCCCGGCAGGCCCCGCGCGCCGAGCAGGGCAAGGTCTTCTACGACCGCCCCGGCGAGCCCACGCCGATCCCCGGGGGCGTGCCGACGCCGCCCGCCCCGCCCGCGCCGCATCCGCTGGTGGGCACCGTCGTCGGCGACCGCCCGCGCGGCGGCACCGCGCGGGTCTTCGGGCTGTCCGCGTTCCGGGCCGTCGACCCGGACGCCGGGCGGCTGCCGGCGGCGGTCTGGGGCGACCTGCCGGACGAGGTGCCCGACGGGACGCTGCTGGCGCTGGCCGTCAACGGCCGGGTCGGGGCCGTCGTCCCGGTGGTCGGCAGGGACGCCGGCGGCCGCCGCTTCGCCGCCCTGATCGCCGACGACCGGCTCTTCCACGCCGGCGCGAACCGCCTCGACGTCTACCGGATCGCCGCCGACGGCACGCTGAGCCGCCTCGATCTGTCCTGAGCCGGTACGGGCCGCCCGCGACGGGCGACCGACCCACCGGTAGCGTTCCCATGCCTTCGTGCCGCCGGGGACGCCCCCGCGCGGCCCGCGGCCGACGGGGTTTCCCCGCCCGCTGGTCGGGAATCGGGTGACGCATGCCTCACCGCCGAACCACGGCGGGCGGTATCCCCGCGACCGTGATTACGGTAAAAGCGAAGGCAATTCAACGCAGATCTGCCGGCGAAGCGAGGGACCACATGACGGAAGTCAAGCTCGATCACCCCGGTGGGCAGCTTTCGATGCCGGTGCAATCCGCGGTCGAGGGCCCCGCCGGCATCGGAGTGGGCAAGCTGCTCAAGGAAACCGGGATGACGACGTACGATCCCGGCTTCGTCAACACCGCGGCGTGCTCGTCCGCGATCACCTACATCGACGGCGACGCGGGGATCCTGCGTTACCGCGGCTACCCGATCGAGCAGCTCGCGGAGAAGTCCTCGTTCCTGGAGGTCTCCTACCTGCTGATCTACGGCGAGCTGCCGACCCAGCAGCAGCTGACCGAGTTCAGCGAGCGGATCCGGCGGCACTCGCTGCTGCACGAGGAGATGCGCCGCTTCTTCGACGGCTTCCCCCGCGACGCGCACCCGATGGCCGTGCTCTCCTCGGCCGTGAGCGCCATCTCGACCTTCTACCAGGACAGCCTGGACCCGTTCGACTCCTCGCACGTCGAGATGTCCACGGTCCGGCTGATGGCCAAGGTCCCCACCATCGCCTCGTACGCCTACAAGAAGTCGATCGGTCAGCCGCTGCTGTACCCGGACAACTCGCTGGGCTACGTGGAGAACTTCCTGCGGATGACGTTCGGCGTGCCGGCGGAGCCGTACGAGGTCGACCCGGTGATGGCCAAGGTCCTGGACATGCTGTTCGTCCTGCACGCCGACCACGAGCAGAACTGCTCCACCTCGACCGTGCGGCTGGTCGGCTCCAGCAACGCCAACCTCTTCGCCTCGGTCTCGGCGGGCGTGAACGCGCTCTTCGGCCCGCTGCACGGCGGCGCCAACCAGGCCGTGCTGGAGATGCTGGAGAAGATCCAGGCCGACGGCGGCGACGTCGCGTCCTTCGTCCGCAAGGTGAAGGACAAGCAGGACGGCGTCAAGCTGATGGGCTTCGGCCACCGGGTCTACAAGAACTACGACCCGCGCGCGGCGATCGTGAAGAAGGCGGCGCAGGACGTGCTCGGCCGGATGGCCAAGCCGGACCCGCTGCTGGACATCGCCATGCAGCTGGAGGAGATCGCGCTCGCCGACGAGTTCTTCGTCTCCCGCAAGCTCTACCCGAACGTGGACTTCTACACCGGCCTGATCTACAAGGCCATGGGCTTCCCGACCAAGATGTTCACGGTCCTGTTCGCGCTGGGCCGGCTCCCCGGCTGGATCGCCCAGTGGCGCGAGATGATCAACGACCCGGAGACCAAGATCGGCCGGCCGCGGCAGATCTACACCGGCTCCGCGGAGCGCGACTACACGCCGGTCGCCGAGCGCTGACCGCCGCCGTACGCCGAAGGCCGCCGACCCGCACCGGGTCGGCGGCCTTCGCCGTCTCCGGCCACCGTCACGTCCACCCGCCCGGCGGTGGGCACCCGTCGCACGTGCGGCAGGTATCCGTGCCCACCCTCAGCGCAGGCCGGCGGCGGCGAGGAGGTTGCCCTCGGCGAGCGACGGGAGGGCGCGGCCGTGGGCCATCCGCTGCGCCGCCCGCTCGGCGGTGAAGGCGGGCTCGCCGGCGATCGCCGCGGCGTACGCGGCGCCCGTCCGCTGCGCGATCGCCGCCCAGCCGTACCGCTCGTGGACCATGGCGCGGGCCCGCCGGGCCAGCTCGCGCGCCCGTTCCCGGTCCGACAGCAGGGCGTGTACGGCGTCGGTCAGCCCGTCCGGGTCGTGCGGCCGGAAGGTCATCCCGGTGATGCCCGGCTCCACGATCTCGGCCAGCCCGCCGGTCGCCGCGACGGCCAGGGGCGCGCCCGCCGCGGCGCCCTCGAGGGCGACCATGCCGAACGGCTCGTAGATGCTCGGCACCGCGAAGCAGTCGGAGGCGGCCATCACCGCGGGCAGGTCGGTGCCGCCGAGGAAGCCCGGCATGCTCACCGTGCCGGCCAGGCCGAGCCGGTGCACCTCGGCCTCCAGCTCGCCGCGGTACGGGCCGTCGCCGACGATCACCGCGCGCAGCCCGGGGTGCCGCTCGCGCAGCCGGGGGAGCCCGGCGATCAGGTGCTGCACGCCCTTCTCGTAGACCAGCCGGCCGGCGAAGGTCACCAGCGGGCCGGCACCGGCGAACCGGGCCCGGGCCTCGGCGACCGCGGCCACCGGTGCCCGCCAGCGGTGCGGCTCCACGCCGTTGGGCACCACGTCCACCCGCCCGGCCGGCACGCCGAACAGCCCGGTCACCTCGTCGCGCATGTATCCGGAGCAGGCGATGACGCGGCCGGATTCGCTGGCGAGCCAGTGTTCGACGCCGTGGATGGTGCGGTTCATCTCCTCGGGGAGCCAGCCCTGGTGTCGGCCGGCCTCGGTGGCGTGGATGGTGGTGACGAGGGGGATGTCGAGGTGTTCGCGCAGGGTGATGGCGGTGTG
>NZ_JBSGDY010000297.1:0-4056 GCF_053602615.1 Micromonospora sp. NPDC004336 | reverse complement strand
GCTCGATCCAGGCGGCCGGCACCAGCAGCACGCCGGCCTTCCGGTCGGCCTTCAGGTCGACCCGGGCGGTGAACCGCTCCCCCTGCAGGAAGGGCAGCACGTAGTAGCCGTAGACGCGCTGCGGCGCCGGCACGTAGATCTCGATGCGGTAGCTGAAGTCGAAGAGCCGCTCGGCGCGGGCCCGCTCCCAGACCAGCGGGTCGAACGGGCTGACCAGCGTGTTGCCGCGCACCCAGCGGGGCAGCCGCGCCCCGGCGTGCAGCCAGGCGGGCCGCTGCCAGCCCTGCACGGCGACCGGCAGCAGCTCGCCCGCCTCGACCAGCTCGGCGATCGCCTGCCGGGCGCCGGCCACCGGCAGCCGGAAGTAGTCGCGCAGCTCCGGCTCGGCGGCCACCCCGAGCGACCGCGCGGCGATGCTCACCAGCGCGCGGTGGGCCTCCGCGTCGGTCGGCGTGGGCGCATCCAGCACCGCGGCCGGCAGCACCCGCTCGGGCAGGTCGTAGCGGCGGGCGAACGAGGTGGTGCGCTCGGCTGCGGTGACCTCGCCGGCCCAGAACAGGAACTCCAGCGCCCGCTTCACCGCCGACCAGTTCCACCCCCAGTTGCCGGTCTCCCGGGGCGCGTCGTGCTCGATCTCGGCGGCGGTCAGCGGCCCGCGGGCGGCCACCTCGTCGCGGACCCAGGCGACCAGCCCGGGCTGCTCCTCGGCGATCCGGCGCATCCCGCCCCAGGAATCCGAGCGGGACCGCGCCATCCGCCAGCGCAGCGCCGGGTGCAGCCCGACGGGGACCAGCGACGCCTCGTGCCCCCAGTATTCGAACAGCTCGCGGGGGCGGCGGTAGGCGGCGGTGTCGAGCAGGGCGGTCGGGTAGGGCCCGAGGCGGCTGTAGAGCGGCAGGTAGTGCGCGCGTTGCAGCACGTTGACCGAGTCCATCTGGATCAGCCCGACCCGGTCGAGCACCCGGCGCAGGTGCCGTCGGGTGGGCACGCCGGTCGGCGCGGGGTCGGCGAAGCCCTGGGCGGCCAGCGCGACGCGGCGGGCCTGGGCGAGCGAGAGGGATTCCGGTGCGGCCATCGTCGGGCACCCTAGTCCACGCGTACGACACCCCGGCGGATGCTGGACCGAACGCCCGTCGAGGCATAGAACAGACACATGCTCACGATCCGGCGCGAGGAGCCCGAGGACGCCGAGGCGGTCGCCCGGGTGCACATCCACGGGTGGCGGGCCGGCTACGCCGGGATCATGCCCGACGAGGTGCTGCGACGGCTCAACGTGACGGCGTGGGCGCAGCGCCGGCGGGACCTCGGCACCGCCGAGCCGGAGCACCCGTTCACCACCCTGATCGCCGAGGCCGACGGGGCCCCCGCGGGGTTCGTCACGTTCGGCCCGTACCGCAACAACCAGGACCGGGACGACCTCGACCCCACCCTGGGCGAGGTGCTGGGGATGTACGTCGAGCCGGCGCGCTGGGGCGACGGCACCGCGCGGGCGCTGCTCGCGGCGGCCCGCGCCGGCCTGGCCGCGCGGGGCTGGTCCGACTACCGCGTCTGGGTGCTGGCGGACAACCACCGGGCCCGCCGGTTCTACGAGCGGGCAGGGCTGTCACCGGACGGTGAGCGGTCCACCTACCCGGTGCCCCTGGCCGGCGGGGCTGCGCCGGTCGAGCTGCTCGAGCTGCGGTACGCCGGACGCGTCGACGGCTGACCCGGCGGGCGTAGCCCGACGGCTCCGGCCGTCGTCGCCCGGGCGGCCGCCGAGCCGCTCGTCGCCGCCGGGGCGGATCGGCAGGAACGCCAGCAGCGCCAGGCTGATCCAGACGTACGTGTTGCTGCCGAGGAAGCCGTCGAGGCCGGTGAAGTCCTTCTCCCACGCCCAGACGATCCGGCTGATCAGGAAGCCGTACCCGACGATCGCGGCGCCCAGCAGCGCCCGGCGCCGGCGGCCGCCGGCGGGCGCGGCCATGCCGTTGTCCACCAGCAGGATCAGCGCCGGCAGCAGCCAGACCAGGTGGTGCACCCAGGTGACCGGGCTGATCAGGCACATCACCGCGCCGGTCAGCGCCAGGCCGGTCGCCTCGTCGCCGGCGGTCACGGCGGCCCGGGAGCGCCACGCCCACAGCGCCAGCGTGGCGAGCACCAGCGCCAGCCAGGCCAGGGTGCTCGGGTGCTCCGGGTTCAGCCGGGCGACCACGCCGCGCAGCGACTGGTTGGAGACGAACGCCAGCTCACCGACCCGGCCGGTGTTCCACAGCGCCTCGGTCCAGAACTCGCGCGAGGCGTCGGGGAAGAGCGCGGCGGCCGCCAGCGTCGCGCCGGCCGCGGCGGCCATCGAGGTGACCGCGGCCCGCCAGCGCCGGGTGACCAGCAGGTAGACGATGAAGATGCCCGGGGTCAGCTTGATCGCGGTGGCCAGGCCGATGCCCACGCCCGCCCAGCGGTTGCCGGCCGGCAGCAGCCGGAGCAGGTCGACCGCGACCAGGAAGAGCAGCAGCATGTTGACCTGGCCGAAGTTGACCGTCTCGCGCATCGGCTCGTACGCGGCGGCCAGGCAGAGCGCCACGGCGAGGGCGAACCAGCGGGTCCAGCCGGCCCGGCGGGAGATCGGGTCGACCAGCCACCAGAAGAGCACGGCGGTGACCACCACGCTGGCGGCCACGCTGACCACGATCGCCGCCGTCCAGGGCAGGTACGCCATCGGCAGCATGACCAGGGCGGCGAAGGGCGGATACGTGAAGCCGTACTGGGTGCCGGGCTTGAGGAAGTCGTAGATCTCCCCGCCGTCGTGCACCCACCAGGTCAGCGCGCCGTAGTAGACCTTCAGGTCGAAGAAGCCGTGCCGGACGGCCGCCACGGACAGGAACGCCGTCACCGCCACGGCGAGCGCGACCACGCCGAAGACCTGCTGGAACGTCCGTCGGGGACCCTGCGCCACCATCGCCTCCCTCGCCCTGCGTAGGCTTCCGTCCCATGGCTCTCGGGTACGTCCGCCCGGCGCGTCCGGAAGACGCCGGCGAGATCGCACGCATCCAGCTCGCGACCTGGCGGGTCGCCTATCGCCGGATCCTGCCCCGGCACGTGCTCGACAACCTGGACGAGGCGTGGCTCGCCCGGCGGTGGAGCGCGGCGGTGCAGGAGCCGCCCTCCGGCACCCACCGGGTGCTGGTCGCCGTCGAACAGGCCGAGCAATCGTATCTGGTGGGGTTCGCCGCCTCCGGTCCGGCCGACGCGGAGGCGCTCGCCCCCGGCGAGCCGGCCGAGGCGCTCGGGCCGGACGTGGCGGCGGTGACCGACCTGCTGGTGGAGCCCCGCTGGGGGCGGCGCGGGCACGGCAGCCGGCTGCTCGCCGCGACCGTGGACCTGTGGCGCGCCGACGGGTTCGGCCGGGCGGTGGCCTGGGCGTTCGACGGTGACGAGGCGACCCGGAGGTTCCTCACCAGCACCGGCTGGGAACCCGACGGCGCGGCCCGCGCCCTCGACGTGGACGACATGCTCGTCCCGCAGGTGCGCCTGCACGTGGCGGTGCCGGCGGAGGCGGATCCGGCGGACGCGACGCCCGCGGAGGCGACGCTCCCGGACGTCCCGCCGGCCGGCCCGGTGCCGCCGCCGGCCGGCCCCGCGGACTGACGACACGGTCCCGGCCGGCCCGGATCGCCCGACGCTGTCGGGGGCGTCGCCTACGGTGGGCCTCATGACCGCAGCGACGGCGACCAGCGGGGCGGGCGTGCCCCCCGGCGAGCCGGCCGGCCGGGACCGCGACGGCGCGACCCCGGCGGCCGACGCCGCGCTCGAGCGGCACCGGGTCGAGCTGACCGGCTACTGCTACCGCATGCTCGGCTCGATCTTCGACGCCGAGGACGCGGTGCAGGAGACGATGCTGCGCGCCTGGCGCGGGCGCGACGGCTTCCAGGCCCGCTCCTCCACCCGCACGTGGCTCTACCGCATCGCCACCAACGTCTGCCTCGACCAGTTGCGGGGGCGCGCCCGGCGGGCCCTGCCGATGGAGTTCGGCGAGCCGGACGCCCCGGTCGCCGCCGCCCTGGGCGGGCCGGCGCCCGA
>NZ_JBSGDY010000296.1:0-4076 GCF_053602615.1 Micromonospora sp. NPDC004336 | reverse complement strand
CGGGAGCGCATCGCGGCGGCGATCCCCAGCGCGTCGATCTCGTACGCCAGTTGGGCGGCGTCGGTGTCGGCGGGCACTGCCGGGCATCTAGAAATGGTGTCGGACGACCGTTGTCGACGGTCGTGACACGCTCGGCCGGGCGGGTCCGCGCACCCGCCCGGCCACCCCCCGCGAGGGCGGTGCGCCGCACCGCTCGCAGGGCGGGTCGGCCCAGCCTGCGCCCCGCCACCTAGGGGCAGCCGTAGGGGCACGCTAGGGGTTGTGACCGCCGTCCGGCGACAATTACCTTTCCACCGGCGAGTAGGACCTGGTGCGGGCTGAAACGCTTTTTGTTCGGCAATTCGTGGTCGGCTGAATGGGTTTGGATCTTCGCGGCTTTGTGGCGTCTGTGGACGGTATCGGGTCGCTGTTTCTTTCCGGCCCGAAGAGGTGGCGTCAATGGCGACTGAAGATACGCTCCGCGAGTACCTGAAATGGGTCACGGCGGACCTTCACCAGACCCGGAGGAAGCTCGGCGAGCTCGAGGCGGCCAGCCGCGAGTCGATCGCCATCGTCGGCATGGCCTGCCGGTTCCCCGGCGGCGTGGGCTCGCCCGAGGACCTGTGGGAGCTCGTCGACTCCGGCCGCGACGCCGTCTCCGCGTTCCCCGCCGACCGGGGCTGGGACCTGGCCCGGCTGTTCCACCCGGACCCCGACCACCCCGGCACGTCGTACGTCGCCGAGGGCGGCTTCGTCGACTCGGCCACCGACTTCGACGCCGCGTTCTTCGGCATCTCGCCCCGCGAGGCGCTCGCCATGGACCCGCAGCAGCGGCTGCTGCTGGAGGCCTCCTGGGAGGCGTTCGAGCACGCCGGGATCGACCCGTCGACGCTGCGCGGCCACCAGGTGGGCGTGTTCGCCAGCACCACCGGCCAGGACTACGTGGGACTGCTCCAGCAGCCGCCGCCCGGCACCGAGGGCTACATCCTCACCGGCACCGCGGCCAGCGTCGTTTCCGGCCGGATCTCGTACGCCCTCGGCATCGAGGGCCCCGCCGTCACCGTCGACACCGCCTGCTCGTCGTCGCTGGTCGCGCTGCACCTGGCCTGCCAGGCGCTGCGGCAGGGGGAGTGCACCCTGGCGCTGGCCGGCGGGGCCACCGTCATGTCCACCCCGTCCGCCTTCATCGGCTTCAGCCGCCAGCGCGGCCTGGCCACCGACGGCCGGGTCAAGTCGTTCGCCGCCGCCGCCGACGGCACCGCCTGGGGCGAGGGCGTCGGCCTGCTGCTGGTCGAGCGGCTCTCCGACGCCCGCCGCAACGGGCACCCCGTCCTGGCCGTGGTGCGCGGCAGCGCGGTCAACCAGGACGGCGCGAGCAACGGGCTGACCGCCCCCAACGGCCCGTCCCAGCAGCGGGTGGTGCTCCAGGCGCTGGCCAGCGCCCGCCTCGCGCCGGAGCAGGTCGACGTCGTGGAGGCGCACGGCACCGGCACCACCCTCGGCGACCCGATCGAGGCGCAGGCGCTGCTGTCGACGTACGGGCAGGGCCGCCCGGCGGACCGGCCGCTCTGGCTCGGCTCGGTCAAGTCGAACATCGGCCACACCCAGGCCGCCGCCGGCGTGGCCGGGGTGATCAAGATGGTGATGGCGCTGCGGCACGACACCGTGCCCGCCACCCTGCACGTCGACGAGCCCACCCCCAACGTGGACTGGACGGCCGGCGCGGTCGCGCTGGCCACCGAGCCGCGGCCGTGGCCCGCCGGGGAGCAGCCCCGCCGCGCGGGCATCTCCTCGTTCGGGATGAGCGGCACCAACGCCCACGTGATCATCGAGGAGGCGCCCGCCGCCGACCCGGCGGACGGACCCGCCGCGACCGACGCCGCCGGGCCGGAGGCCCCCGCCGCGCCGGACGCCGCCACCGCCGCGCCGGACGCCGCCACCGCCGCGCCGGACGCCGCCACCGCCTGCGTCGACGGGGCCGGTCTCGTGCCGGTGCTGGTCTCCGCCCGCGACGGCGAGTCCCTGGCCGCGCAGGCGGGCCGCTGGGCCGACTGGCTCGACGGCCGCCCCGAGCTGCGGCTGACCGACGTCGGCTGGTCGTCGGCGCGCACCCGGGCCAGCCTCGAGCACCGGGCCGTACTGCTCGCCCCCGACCGCGCCGCCCTGACCGCCGGCCTGCGCGCGCTGGCGGCCGGCGGCGACGCCCCCGGCCTGGTCACCGGCGTCGGCCCGCGCGGCGGCAAGCTCGCGTTCCTCTTCTCCGGCCAGGGCGCGCAGCGCAGCGGCATGGGCCGCGAGCTGGCCGCCGCGTTCCCCGTCTTCGACCGGGCGCTGGCCGAGGTCTGCGCCGAGCTGGACCGGCACCTGCCCCGCCCGCTCGCCCCGGTGCTCTTCGCGCCCGAGGGCGACGAGGCCGCCGGGCTGCTCCACCAGACCCTCTACACGCAGGCCGGCCTCTTCGCCGTCGAGGTCGCGCTGTTCCGGCTCCTGGCGAGCTGGGGGATCGTCCCGGACGTCCTGCTGGGCCACTCGATCGGCGAGCTCTCCGCCGCGCACGCGGCCGGCGTGCTGTCGCTGCCCGACGCCGCCACGCTCGTCGCCGCCCGGGGCCGGCTGATGCAGGCCCTGCCGGCCGGCGGCGCGATGCTGGCCGTCCAGCTCCCCGCCGACGCCGTCCGGGCCGCCCTGGCCGGCGTCGAGGACCGCGTCGCCGTGGCCGCCGTCAACGGGCCCACCGCCGTCGTGGTCTCCGGCGCCGCCGACGCCGTCGAGGAACTCGAACGCCGCTGGGCCGACCAGGGCGTACGCACCCGGCCGCTGCGGGTCAGCCACGCCTTCCACAGCCCGCTGATGGAACCCATGCTCGCCGAGTTCGCCGCCGTGCTGCGCGGGCTGGAACTGCACCCGCCGGCGCTGCCGATCGTGTCGAACCTGACCGGCACGGTCGCCGACCCCGACGAGATCCGCACCGCCGACTACTGGGTCCGGCACGTGCGGGAGGCCGTCCGGTTCGCCGACGGCGTCGACCAGCTGCGCGCCCTCGGTGTGCGTACGTTCCTGGAGGTCGGCCCCAGCGGCGTGCTCACCGCGCTGGCCCGCGACGTCCTGACCGCCGCCGGCGCCGACGACGACACCGCCGCCGTGGCGCTGCTGCGCCGCGACCGCTCCGAGCCCGCCTCCGCCCTCACCGCCCTCGCCGAGCTGCACGTCGGCGGGGTCGAGGTCGACTGGGCGCGGCTGTACGCGGGCAGCGACACCGCACGGGTGCCGCTGCCCGGGTACGCCTTCCGCCGGCAGCGCTTCTGGCCCGAGCCGCCGCCCGCCGCCCCCGACGCCGCCTCGGACGGCCACGACGAGTTCTGGACCGCCCTGGAGCAGGCGGACGTCGACACCCTGCGCGGCGAGCTGGGCGACGACGCGCAGGTCCGGGCGCTGCTGCCGGCCCTGCCCGTGCTCGCGTCCTGGCGCCGGTCCCGGCGCGAACGCTCCCTCGCGGACGGCTGGTCGTACCAGGTGACCTGGCAGCCCGTGCCGGTCGGGGACGCCGGCGCCCCGGCGGGCCGCTGGCTGGTCGTCCTGCCCACCGACGACGCGCCGGCGTGGGCCGACGGCCTGGCCGGGCTCTTCGGCGACGCCGAACCGCTGGCGCTGCGGGTCGGCGCCGCGGACCTCGACCGCGCGGCGCTCGCCGCCCGGCTGCGGGCGCTGACCGACGACCAGCCGGTCGACGGCGTGCTCAACGTCGTCGCCGGCCAGGACCGGCTGCTGCCCGAGCACCCCGGCGTGACCCTCGCCGCCGCCGGCACCCTCGCCCTCGTCCAGGCGATGGCCGACCTGGACCTGGTGGCCCCGCTGTGGTGCGTCACCAGCGGCGCGGTGGCGGCGGCCCCGGGCGACCGCGTCGCGCACCCGCTCCAGACCGAGGTGTGGGGCCTCGGCCGCGCGGCGGCCGTCGAGCAGCCGCACCGCTGGGGCGGCCTGGTCGACCTGCCGGCCACCGTCGACGACGCCACCACCCGGCGGGGGGGCGGCGGGGGGGGGCGGGGCCCCCGCGCGGCGCCCCGGGGGGGGGGCCGCGCCGGCGGCCGGGGCCGCGC
>NZ_JBSGDY010000295.1:0-4134 GCF_053602615.1 Micromonospora sp. NPDC004336 | reverse complement strand
CCACAGGGCGGCGGCGTCGGTGACCAGCCCCGGCGCGGCGGGGCGGTGCACCTGCGCCACCAGCCGCCACGGCGCGTCGGAGGTGTCGAGGTGTTCCAGGCGCAGCGACAGCCGTACGGCGGCGTCAGCGTGGGCGGCGACCCGGGCGGCCCAGTCGCGCAGCCGCCCGACGGCGACGGGGGCCGGCGCCGACCACGCGTCGGTGGCCGCGTCGTCGCGGGGCAGGGTGTCGGCGACGGCGTCGAGGAAGTCGCGCAGCAGCCGCGCCGGGTCGGGCAGCCAGGTGGGGTTGCGCCCCGGTACCGGCGTCGCGCGGGCGGTGGCGGGCATCGCGGCGGCGAGCCGCGCGTGCCGGGCCTCGTCGTCGGCGGTCAGCGGCCCGACCCGCCACGCGTCGTGGCCGGCGGCGGTCACCGCCGGCAGCAGCAGGCCGCGGGTGGCCAGGTGCAGGGCCTCCCGGGTGGCGGCGGCCCAGAACGCGGCCGCCGGGTCGGTGGCCGCGGCGGCGAGCAGCAGCGGTACGGCGTCCCGCGTCGGGATCCGCAGCGCGGGCACCGGCGTGGGGCGCCCGTGCGGCGGCGTGGCCAGCGTCGCCTCGACGGGTTCGCCGGGCCCCTCGGGCGGGGGCCCGCCGCCGGGCGACCAGACGAGCAGCACCCCGGCGCGGGGCGGGTCGGCGGGGCTGAACGTGACGGCGTGGGAGCCGATCGGCACGGGCGTCCTTTCCGGATGAGGGTGCGCGGCGCGGGTCGTCGCGCGGACCCGTCGGTGGGTGGCGTCGGGCCCGGGGGCGGCGCGGACCGGGACGGGGGCGGTCCGTCGGGTCACCTGCCGAGCCCGCGGTAGCGGCGTATCGCCAAGGGCAGGAACACGGCGATCAGCAGCAGCGGCCACGCCACGGCGAGGGCGACGGCGTGCTGCGCGGCGAACGACTCGCCGCCCCAGCCGGGGTTGCCGAACAGTTCCCGGCAGGCCGCGACGGTGGCCGACAGCGGGTTCCACTGCGCGAGCGCGGCGAGCCAGCCGGGCATGGTGTCGGGGGAGACGAAGGCGTTGGAGGTGAACCCCACGGGCCAGACGAGGATCTGCAGCACCACCACCGACTCGGGTTTACGTAGCACCAGCGCCAGGTGGATGCCGACCCAGATCAGGGCGAAGCGCAGCAGCAGGAGCAGCCCGACGGCGGCCAGGGCGGCGCCGGCGCCGGCGCGCCACTGCCAGCCGACGGCGACGCCGCAGGCGAGCATGACGGCCAGTCCGACGGCGGAGTGCAGCAGGTCGGCGGTGGCCCGGCCGGTGAGCACGGCCGAGGGGGCCATCGGCAGGGACCGGAACCGGTCGGTGACGCCGCGGGCGGTGTCGGTGGCCACGGCCGCGTACGTGGACTCGATGCCGAAGGCCATCGTCATGGCGAACATGCCGGGCAGCAGGAACTCCCGGTAGTCGCCGCCGCCGGGCACGCTCATCGCGCCGCCGAAGAGGTAGGCGAACATCAGCACCAGCAGCACCGGGAACAGCAGCCCGACGATCGCCTGCGCGGGCTGGCGGACCCAGTGCGCCAGCGCCCGGCCGGTGAGCGTGACGCCGTCGGCGACGGTCCAGCGCAGGCGGTGCGGCAGCGGGTGGGCGGTCGTGCTCATGCGGTCACCTTCTCCTCGGCGGGGCGGGCGGTGGGGGAGTCGTCGCCGGTAAGGCGCAGGAACACCTCGTCGAGGGTGGGGCGGCGTACCGCGATGTCGGCGGCGGTCAGCCCGCTGTCGTCGAGGGCCCGCAGCACGGCGGCCAGCGCGGCGACCCGCCCGGTGACGGGCACGCTGACGCGCAGGGCCGCCGGGTCGACCTGCGGGGCCGCGCCGACGGCGGCGCCCACGGCGCGGGCGGCCGGCGTCAGGTCGTCGGCGCGGGGCAGCACCACGTCGATGCGGTCGCCGCCGAGCGCGGCCTTCAGCTCGTCGGGGGTGCCGTCGGCGACGACCCGGCCGGCGTCGACGACCCGGATGCTGTCGGCGAGCTGGTCGGCCTCCTCCAGGTACTGCGTGGTCAGCAGCACGGTGGTGCCGTCGGCGACGAGCCCGCGCACCGCGTCCCACACCTGCGCCCGGGCGCGCGGGTCCAGGCCGATGGTGGGCTCGTCGAGGAAGAGCACCGGCGGGTCGAGGATCAGGCTGGCCGCGAGGTCGAGCCGGCGGCGCATTCCGCCGGAGTACGTGCCGACGGGCCGGTCGGCGGCGTCGGTCAGGTCGAAGCGGGTGAGCAGTTCGGCGGCCCGGGCGCGGGCCCGGGCGCGGCCGAGGTGGTGCAGCCGGCCGAACAGCACCAGGTTCTGCCGGCCGCTGAGCACCTCGTCGACGGCGGCGTGCTGGCCGACCAGCCCGATGCGGGCGCGGACCCGTTCGGGGTGGCGGCGCACGTCGGCGCCGGCGACCCGGGCGGTGCCGGCGTCGGGCCGCAGCAGGGTGCTCAGCACCCGCACCGCGGTGGTCTTGCCCGCCCCGTTGCGGCCGAGCAGCCCGCAGACCGTGCCGGCCGGCACGGTGAGGTCGAGGCCGGCCAGGGCCTCGGTGCCGCCGTAGCGCTTGCGTAGTCCCTCGGCCTCGACGGCCGGTCCGTTCCCGTGCATCCGCGCCCCCGTCCCTCGTTTTCGTACGCCGTACGGTACACCATACGGTACGGCGCACGGTAGAGTTCCGGGGCATGACGACGGAGTACAGCGGCACCGGCGATCCCGCGCGCAGCCTCGCCCTGCTCTGGCGCACCCGCGAACGCGCCAGCCGCAGGGGCCGACCCGACCTGTCGGTCGACCGGATCGTCCGCGCCGCCATCGAGGTCGCCGACGCCGAGGGCCTGGCCGCCCTGTCCATGCGCCGGGTCGCCGAGCGCCTCGGCGTCGGCACCATGTCCCTCTACACGTACGTCCCGGGCAAGGGCGAACTGCTCGACGTCATGCTCGACACCGTCTACGGCGAGACCGCCCGCCCCGACGACGTGCCCGGCGGCTGGCGCGGCCGCCTCGAACACGTCGCCCGCGAGACCTGGGCGCTCTACCTGCGCCACCCCTGGCTGCTGCAGGTCGCCACCACCCGCCCCCCGCTCGGGCCCAACGTCATCGCCCGCTACGAGTACGAGCTGCGCGCCGTCGACGGCATCGGCCTGACCGACCTGGAGATGGACGCCGTCGTCACCCTCGTCTCCGGGTACGTCCACGGCGCCGTACGCAGCGCGGTGGAGGCCGCCCAGGCCGCCGCCCACACCGGCATGACCGAGCAGCAGTGGTGGCAGGCCCACGCCCCCTACCTGGAGCGGGCCCTCGACCCGCGCCGATATCCCGTCGCCGCCCGGGTCGGCGCCGCCGCCGGCCAGGAATACCAGGCCGCCACCGATCCCGCCCGCGCGTTCGAGTTCGGGCTGGCCCGCATCCTCGACGGCATCGAGGTGCTCGTGGCCGGCCGCCCGGGCGCCGCCGCCTCGACCGGCGACGGATAACCTTTCCGACATGACGATGCGGCCCATCAGGATCATCGGCGACCCGGTGCTGCGCACCCCGAGCGAGCCGGTCACCAGCTTCGACGCCGAACTGCGCGCCCTGGTCACCGACCTGATGGACACGCTGCTCGGGGCGCCCGGCCGCGCCGGCGTCGCCGCCCCGCAGATCGGCGTCAACGCCCAGGTCTTCGTCTACGACGCCGACGGCCACCGCGGCCACCTGGTCAACCCGACGCTGGAGCTGTCGGAGGAGACGCAGGACGACGACGAGGGCTGCCTGTCCATTCCCGGCCTCTACTTCCCGACCAGCCGGGCGCTGCACGCCACCGCCCACGGCTTCGACCAGCACGGCGAACCGCTGACCATCGCGGGCAGCGGTTTCCTCGCCCGGGCCCTGCAACACGAGACCGACCACCTGGCCGGCCGCCTCTACGTCGACACCCTGCGCGGCGACACCCGCCGCCGTGCGCTGCGCGAGATCCGCGCCGGCCGGTTCGACTCGCCCAGCCGCCGCGCCCGCACCGCGTAGCCCGCGCGCCGCGAGCGACTCCGCACCGCCGGGGCCGCGTGAGGCCGCAAACCAAGGGCTGTCTGGTGATCAGTGTGCACGATGCCGGGTCGACCGATGAGGTCGGGCGGCTGGCCGCGTTC
>NZ_JBSGDY010000294.1:0-4317 GCF_053602615.1 Micromonospora sp. NPDC004336 | reverse complement strand
GTGCCGTCCCGGTGTGCGGCCCCGGAGTGCGGCTTCGGCGTGCCGTCCCGGTGTGCGGCCCCGGAGTGCGGCTTCGGCGTGCCGTCCCGGTGTGCGGCCCCGGAGTGCGGCTTCGGCGTGCCGTCCCGGTGTGCCGCTTCGGCCTGCGGCTTCGGCGTGCCGTCCCGGTGTGCCGCTTCGGCCTGCGGCCCCGGCGTGCCGTCCCGGTGTGCCGTCCTGGCCTGCGGCGACGGCGGGGCGGGCGGTCGCGGCGGCGCGTCGTCGCGGCGCAGTGGGTGCGCGGGGTGCGCGTACCCGCTAGCGTCTGCGCCCATGACTGGTGTTGCGCTCGCCGAAGAGCTGCTTCTCCTCGCGTACGACGACGAGACCGGCAAGGCGACCATGCCGCGGATCAGCCTCGACCTGGGGATGGCCGCCGCGGTGCTGATCGAGCTGGCCCTGGCCGGGCGGATCGTGTATTCCGAGGGATCCCTGGCGGTGGTCGACCCGACGCCCACCGGCGAGCCGCTCGTCGACGGGGTGCTCGCCCGGATCGCCGCCGACACGCCGCACAGCCCGTCGTCCTGGGTGCAGCGGCTGCGGCACGGCCTGCGCGACAGGATCCTCGGCGACCTGTGCGCCCAGGGCGTGGTGCGCGACGTCGACGAGACCGAGCTGGGTTTCATCCACGTGCACCGCTACCCGACGGTGGACCCCGCCGTGGAGGCGGACGCCCGCCGCCGGCTGGCCGAGGCGCTGGCCGACGGGCAGCTCCCCGACGAGCGGACCGCCGCCCTGGCCACCCTGGTCGCGGTGCTGCGGATGGAGCCGGCGCTCGGCCTGACCGGTGACGCCGCCCGGGACGCCCGCCGCCGGCTGGAGGAGATCGCCGGGGGCGCGGGCTTCTCCGGCGACGTCAGCCTCGACGACTCCGTCGTCCGCCCCTCGGTGGGCCTCGTCGTGGCCGCCCTGGGCCGCGCCGTCGACGCCGCCCTGGGCCCCCGCCCCTGACCCCCACCCCAGCACCCACCCACCCACCCACCCACCCCACCCCGCCCCCGGTACCTGCGTTGATCATGGCGTTACCGGTGCCGGAAAGCGCTTCCCGGCCCGATAACGCCATGATCAACGCAGGGAGGGGAGAGGGGAGAGGGGAGCGGGGAGGGGAGGGGAGGGGAGGGGAGGGGGGTCAGAGGTTGAGGGCCGTTTTCATCTCCGCGCGGAGGGCGGCGACGGCCTCCGTGGCTCGGGCGCGGGCCGCGGCGACGTCGCCGTCCGCCACCGGCTCCACCACCTCCAGGTACGCCTTGAGCTTCGGCTCGGTGCCGGACGGGCGGATCACCACCCGGGCGGCCCGGGTGCGCAGGATCACCACGTCGGCCTCGGGGAGCAGGTCCTGCGCCTCCGTGACCGGGTGACCGAGCAGCGCGGTCGGGGTCGCGGCGCGGATCCGGGCCAGGGCGTCCGCGATGACCCGCAGGTCGTCCACCCGCACCGAGAGCTGGTCGGTGTGGTGCACGCCGAACTCGGCGGCCAGCTCGTCCAGCCGGTCGGTCAGCGTGCGCCCCCGCGCCTTGAGCCCGGCGGCCAGCTCGGCCACCGTCAGCGCGGCGGTGATGCCGTCCTTGTCGCGGACGTGCTCCGGGGCGACGCAGTAGCCGAGCGCCTCCTCGTAGCCGAAGACCAGCGGCTCGCTCCCGCCGCCGGCGCGCACGATCCACTTGAACCCGGTCAGCGTCTCGTCGTAGGGCAGGCCACGGGCGGCGCACATGGCCCGCAGCAGGGACGACGACACGATCGTGGTGGCGTACAGGCCGGTGACGCCGCGCCGCATCAGGTGGTCGGCCAGCAGCACGCCCACCTCGTCGCCGCGCAGCATCCGCCAGCCCGGCCGCTCGGCGTCGGGCTCGGCCGGCCCGGCGACCTCGCCCCGGGCGCTCGCCGCCGGGCCGGTGTCCCGGACCACCACCGCGCAGCGGTCCGCGTCGGGGTCGTTGGCGATGGCGATGTCCGCGCCGGTCGACTCGGCGAGCGCGATCAGCCGGTCCACCGCCCCCGGCTCCTCCGGGTTGGGGAAGGAGACGGTGGGGAACGCCGGATCCGGCTCGGCCTGCTCGGGCACCACCCCGGGCACCGGGAAGCCGGCGCGGGCGAAGGCGGCGGTGAGCACCGCCGCGCCCACCCCGTGCAGCGGCGTGTACGCCACCGCCAGGTCGCGCGGCCCGTCCGGGTCGATGACGGCGGTGGCCCGCCCGACGTACGAGGCGACCAGGTCGTCGCCGAGGACCTGCCCGGCGGGGCCCAGGGGCACCTCCGCCAGCGGGCCGACCGCGCGAATGGCGGCCTCGATGCCGGCGTCGGCCGGCGGCACGATCTGCGCGCCCGCCCCGAGCGGGCCACCCAGCTCCGCGCCGAGGTAGACCTTGTAGCCGTTGTCCTGGGGCGGGTTGTGGCTGGCCGTCACCATCACCCCGGCGGCCGCCCCGAGGTGCCGCACCGCGTAGGCGAGCACCGGGGTGGGCAGGGGGCGGGGCAGCAGCAACGCCGGGCGTCCCGCGCCGGTGGCGACCTGGGCGGTGCGCTCGGCGAACTGCCGGGAGCCGTGCCGGGCGTCGTACCCGATCACCAGCGGGCCGGAGCCGCCCTGGGCCGCGAGCCAGGCGACCAGCCCGGCGGCGGCCTGGGTGACCACCGCGAGGTTCATCCCGTTGGGGCCGGCGCGCAGCGGGCCGCGCAGCCCGGCGGTGCCGAAGGTCAGCGGGCCGGCGAACCGGTCGGCCAGCTCCGGGGCGCTCGCCGGCAGGCGGTCGAGCACCGCCCGCAGCTCGTCCCGGCTGGCCGGGTCGGGGTCGTCGTCGAGCCAGCGCCGCGCTCGCTCGCGAATGTCGTCGATGTCAGTGGTTTCCGCCGGCATGCCTCTTGATAGCACGCCGGCGGATCACCGCTTCCTCTTCCCCTGCGATCAGCCGGCGTCGGTGAGTTGGAACGACTTCACCATCTCGTCGAAGATCGGCTTGCTCTCGTCGAACTTCGCGTCGGTCACGGTCAGGTAGAACGAGTAGGCCTTGCCCTCGTGGACCACCCCGCGCCACACGCCGTGCCGCTTGGCCTCGCCCTCGCCGCAGGTGTACTCGAACTCGGCCGCCTGCTTGCCGACCCACTCCATCTCGTTCATGGCGAGCTGGGCGTAGGGCTTGACGCACGACTTCGAGCGGGTCTTGAGGCCCTCCTCGGCAACCTCCGCCCAGCGGATCGAGGTGGTGGAGAAGTTTTCCACCAGGATCCGTACCTTGCGGCCGTCGTCCTCCGGGTCGACGTAGTCGACCCAGTTGCCGGCGCTCTTGCGCTCCCAGCCCTGCGGCACCATGACGCGTACGCCCTTGCCCGAGTGCTCCTTCATCTCGGGCACCCCGACCGGGGCAGCCGAGGTCGGGGCGGCCTGCGGGACGGTCGGTGCCGGGTCGTCGCCGCCGGTGAACAGGACGACCGCACCGACCAGCAGCACGGCCAGACCGCCGGCGGCGGCGAGCTGCACCTTGCGGGGCCAGCCCCTGACGGTGCCGACGAGGCGGCCGCCGGTGGCGCGTACGCGACCGCCGAGCCCGCCGCCGGCGTCGCCCACGCGCGGCGCGGTGGCCGGGGAGGTCCAGGGCTGGCCGGTGCCCGGCACCGACCACTGGCCGCCGCCGTAGGTCCCGCCGAGCTGCTGGGTGGCCTCCGGCGGGGCGCCGAAGACGGGCGTGCCGGCGCTGATCCGCTGGGTGGCCTCCGGCGGGGCGCCGAAGACGGACGCGCCGCCGCCGACCCGCTGGGTGGCCTCCGTGGGGCCGCTGAAGCCGACCAGGCCGGCCGCGTTGGTCCGCAGCTGCTGGGTGGCGTCGCCGGCGCGCGGGGTGGCCTCGGGGCCGCCGTAGGTGCGGCCGGCCGGCGCGGCCCCGCCCGGGGCCGGCATCGCGCCGGTGGGGGTGTGCAGCGGCCCGGACAGCGCGTCGGCGCTGGTGTCCTCCATGGCGGCGGCGGGGCCGGCGGGGAGGGCGGCCTGGGCCGGGCGCTCGCCCCGGCGCAGGGCGGCCAGCCGGTCGGTGAGCGACTCGTCGGGGCCGAGCATCGCCCGCCCGCCGATCTGCCCGCTCGGCTTCGGCTGCTCCGGCTCGGCGGCCGGCGGGGCCGGCACCGGGCGCTGCACCGGCACGACCGAGTACGGGTCGGTCACCGAGTTGACCGCCGCGGCGGTGCTGGTCAGCGGGCCGGCGAGCAGCTCGCGCAGCATCGCCCGGGCGGTGTGCACGTCGAGGCGGCGGGCCGGGTCCTTCTCGAGCAGGCCCATGAGCACCCGGG
>NZ_JBSGDY010000293.1:0-4424 GCF_053602615.1 Micromonospora sp. NPDC004336 | reverse complement strand
CGGGCACCTGCGGTCGGTGGCCGGCTGAGCTGCCGGTCCGCCCGCCTCAGCGGGCCGCCCGCACCAGCTCCACGAAGTATCGCCGTCCGGGGCCGGCCGACCCGGGCCAGCCGAGCCGGGGGGCGGGCGGCCGCCGCCAGCAGCGGCAGGGCGAACATGACGGCCAGCCGGGTGGCGTTCAGCCCGACCGGCGTGTGCACCAGCGCCGCCGCCAGGACCCCCGCCGCCGAGAGCAGCGCGCCCACCCGCACCGGCCGGTACGCCACCAACGCGGCCACCAGCAGGCTGGTCAGCACGGCGCGCGACGTGTCGGAGCGGCTGATGTTCATCCAGCCGCCGTCGCCGAAGAGCAGCGCGGTCACCCCGAGCGGCAGCGCGGCGGCGACCCCGAGCGTCAAGCCGTCGGCGTACCGGCGGGTCAGCAGCAGCGCCGCGCCGGCCAGGCCGACGAAGAGGCCCGCCACCGGGCTCGTCGCCGAGGCCAGCACCGCCCCGGCCGCCGCCAGGCCGAGCCGTACGAGCCGCCGTCGCCGTGCCCGCCGGTCGGAATCGGCGTCGGCGGAGGCCCCGGGCAGGGTGAGGGCGAGCAGCGCGCCGAGACCGAAGGCCACCCCGAGGCCGTACGTCACCCGGCCCGAGACCAGGTTGCCGGCGATCGTGACCACCCCGACCAGGCTGCCGAGCAGCGGACGGGGCACCCCGGTGCGCGCCAGCAGTGCCGCGAACGCCGTCGCCGCCGCCACCAGCGCCAGTACCCCGGTGACCCGCACCCCGAGCAGCGCCATCACCGGCTGCGAGACCAGGCTGTAGCCGAACTGCTGGACCCCGCCGTACCAGCGCAGGTCGACCGGGGCGAGACCGTGGGCGGCGAAGAAGTCGGCCCGGGCGACCTGCGCGGCGAGGTCGGAACCGGTCGGCGGGAGGGCGAGATACGCCACCCCGGCCAGCACGGCGGACGCGGCGGCCACCGCCACCACCCGACTGCGCCGCATGCCCACCTCCGTACCGCGACCACCGTACTGGCAGCATGTCCCGCGTGCCTCACCACCTCGCGCGCTGGACCGGCCTGGCCGGCTCGACGCTGCTCGCCCTCGCCGCGTTCCTCGGCGGAGCGCTGCCCGACGGCGACCTGCGCCCCACCCCCGTCAGCATCTGGCAGGGCCCGCACGGCCCGCTGATCATCGCCGCCTGGGCGGTCGGCACCGGGCTGATGGCGTACGCCTGGTGGACGCTGCGCGGCCGGGTGCCGTCGACCCGCTGGGCCCTGGTCACCGTCGGGCTCTGGCTGCTGCCGTTCCTGGTCGCGCCGCCGCTGGGCAGCCGGGACGTCTACGCGTACGCCTGCCAGGGCGCCAGCTACGCCGCCGGGATCAACCCGTACGAGCAGGGCGTCTCGGCGCTGCCCTGCCCGTGGCTGGACACCATCTCCTACATCTGGCGGGACACCTCGGCCCCGTACGGGCCGCTGTTCGTGCTGCTCGCCGGTGCGGTCGTCGAGGCCACCGGGTCGCTGTACGGCAGCATCGTGCTGTTCCGGCTGCTCGCGGTGGCCGGAGTGGGGCTGACCGCGGCCTGCCTGCCGGCGCTGGCCCGGCGCTGCGGCGTACCGGCCGGCCGGGCGGTCTGGCTGGCGCTGGGCTCGCCGCTGATCGGGGTGCACCTGGTCTCGGGCGCGCACAACGACGCCCTGATGGTGGGACTGCTCGTCGCCGGGCTGGCGGTGGTGGCCGCCCGGCCGGGGCGCCCCGGTCCGCTGCTCGCCGGGGGAGCGCTGCTCGGGCTGGCCGGCGGGGTCAAGGTGACCGCGCTGGTCGTCGTGCCCTTCGCCGCGCTCGCCGCGCTCGTCGGGGCGTACTCGATCAGGGCGCTGCTGCGCGACGGCGGCTGGGTGGTCGGCGGGGCCGTCGCGGCGGTGGTCGGGGTGACCCTCGCCGCCGGGCTGGGCTTCGGCTGGGTCACCGGGCTGGAGCAGGGCGGCCTGGTGATCGCCTGGACCTCGCCGTCGACGGCCGTGGGGCAGACCGTGGGCTACCTCGCCGCGCCGTTCGGCTGGCACGGCGACCCGCTGCCGGTCACCCGGGGCATCGGGATGGCCGTGCTCGCGCTGACGCTGGTCTGGCTGTGGTGGCGGGCCCGCACCCGGGAACCGCTGTGGCACGCCGGCCTGGCGCTGGCCGCCACGGTCGCGCTCGCCCCGCTGTTCCACCCCTGGTACTGGGTCTGGCCGCTGACGGTGCTGGCCGCCACGTCGCGGCGCACCGGCTGGTTCGCGGTCGTCGCGATCGTCTCGGCGTTCCTGGTCCTGCCGGACGGCACCGGGCTGGCCAGATACAGCAAGACGGTCGGTGCGCCCCTGATGACGCTGTTGGTGATCCTGGTGGCCGTCCGCTTGGTACGGTCGGCTCGGGCGGCCCGCCGGCCGGCCGCCGTGGACTGAGGAGAGGCTCGCCGGTGACCGCTCCCGGCACCCCGCCGTCCCCGTCCGGCACCCCGTCGCCCGTGCCCGGCACCCCGTCGCCGGTGCCTGGCGGTCCGTCGCCGGTGCCTGGCGGTCCGTCGCCGGTGCCTGGCGGTCCGTCGCCGGTGCCTGGCGGTCCGTCGCCGGTGTCCGGCGGTCCGTCGCCCGTGCCTGGCGGTCCGTCGCCGGTGTCCGGCACCCCACCGCCCGTGCCTGGCGGTCCGTCGCCGGTGTCCGGCGGTCCGTCGCCGGTGTTCGGCGGTCCGTCGCCGGTGTCCGGCGGTCCGTCGCCGGTGTCCGGCACTCCGTCGCCCGTGCCCGGCACTCCGTCGCCCTCGTCTGGCGCTCCGTCGCCCCCGGCCGGCGTTTCGTGGTCGGCTGGCGGCGCGCCGCCGGGGCGCCCGCCCCGGCCCGGCGTCCCGTCGGGGTCGTCCGGGGCGGCCCGGCTCGCCCGTTACGCCGGCCTGGCCGGGGCGGTGCTGCTGGCCGTCGCCGGCTGGCTCGGCGGCGCGCTGCCCGGGGCCGCCGCAACGCGCGGCGGTCGCCCCGCCGACGAGCCGTGGACCGTCGCGCTCTGGCTGGTCGGCACCGGGCTGCTGGTGGGCGCCTGGTGGGCGCTGCGCCGGGGCGCGCCGTCGACGCGGTGGGCGTACCTCACCGCCGGGCTGTGGGCGCTGCCGCTGCTGGTCACCGCGCCGCTGGGCAGCCGGGACGTCTACTCGTACGCCTGCCAGGGCTGGGCGTACGCGCACGGCGCCGACCCGTACACGACCGGCGTGGCCGAGGCCGGTTGCCCCTGGGTGGAGTCGGTCGCCCCCATCTGGCGGGACACGCCCGCGCCGTACGGACCGTTCTTCGTGCTGCTCGCCGCGCTCGCGGTGACCCTCGGCGGCGGCCTGGTGGGCGCACTGGTGGCGTTCCGGCTGTTCGCCGTCGCCGGGGTGCTGCTGACCGCCCTCTCCCTGGTGGGGCTGGCCCGGGCCGCCGGGGTGCCCACCCGCCGGGCGGCCTGGCTGGCGCTGGCCTGCCCGCTGGTGGGAGTGCACCTGGTGGCCGGCGCGCACAACGACGCGGTGATGCTGGGCCTGCTGACGCTGGGCCTGCTGGTGCTGGTCCGCCTCCCCGGCAGGCCGAAGCCGCTGCTGGTGGCCGGGGCGCTGCTCGGGCTGGCGGTCACGGTGAAGGCGACCGCCGTGGTGGTGCTCCCGTTCGCGGCGCTCGCGGCGGTGCTGGGCCGCTACACCGTACGGGCGCTGCTGCGCGACGCCGGCTGGCTGGCCGCCGGGGTGCTCGGCGCGGTGGCGGTCACCTCCCTGCTCGCCGGCCTCGGCGTCGGCTGGGTCGGCGGGCTGACCCGCAGCGGCGACTCCGAGCAGTGGACGTCCCCGCCGACGGCGGTCGGCTTCGTCGTCGACTACACGGGTGCGCTGCTCGGCCGGGAGCCGGGCGCGGTGCCGGTGACCCGCGCGGCGGCGATACTGCTGCTCGCCGTGGCGGTGGCGACGCTGTGGTGGCGGGCCTGGTCGGGTCTGCGCCGCCTGAACGACGCCCGGCAGCGGGTGGCCCGCCTGGAGGCCGCCCGGCCCAGGGCGGCCCTGCTCGGCGCGGGCCTGGCGCTGGCCGCCACGGTGGTCCTCGCCCCGGTCTTCCACCCCTGGTACGCCACCTGGCCGCTGGCCCTGCTCGCGGTCGCCGCGACGCGGACCGCCTGGTTCGTGGCGCCCTGCGCGGCGGCGGCCTTCCTGACCCTGCCCGACAGCACCAACCTGGCCCGGTTCACCAAGGCCCCGGGCGCGCTGGCGATGACGGCGCTGGTGGTCGGACTGGCGGTGTGGGCCCTGCTCCGCCGGCGCCGGCCCCGCCCCACGCACCCCGCCTGACAGTGAGGATGTAGGTGGGGTCACCCGGTCTGGTCTGACTCACCGCCTGACCGACGATGCTGTCCTGCTGTGCGATTCGTCGATCG
>NZ_JBSGDY010000292.1:0-4451 GCF_053602615.1 Micromonospora sp. NPDC004336 | reverse complement strand
CGACCAGCACGTCGGTGTCACACGGCAGTTCCTTGGCGTCCTTGCCGTCCTTGTCCCGCTCGTCCTTGTCGCGGCCGTCCTTGCCCTTGCCGTCCCGGCCATCCTTGCCCTGCCAGTCCTTGCCGTCCTTGCCCTGCCAGTCCTTGCCCTGCCAGTCCTTCTCCTGGCCCTCCTTCTCCTCGTCGCTCTCGCCGGAGGCCGGGTCTGCCTGGCCGGCGTCGCTGACGTTCTGCTTCGGCGTCGACGCCTGCGCGTCCGACAGCCGGTCCGCGCCGCCGGGCTTGTCATCGCGGGCGGCCAGGCCGCCCAGCGCCGCCAGGCCGACCACGCCGGTCAGTCCGGCTACGCCCGCAGCCACCCAGAGTTTGCGCCGCCCTCGGGTCGGTGCGCCCACGGGGGCGTCACCGTCGGGAGTCGTTACGTCATTGGACATCGGAGCCTTCCGCCCTTTCCTGCTGCCAGACGGGACCGCACCGCCCGAAGCGGCGCGACCAGCTACAAATGTGTTTGCAGCCTCTGATAGCCACCGTATGAGAAGGATCCTCGCGAGAAGGCCAAATCCGAGAAACCCCCGCATTCCCCTCACTTCGGGCGCGACGCGGCAACCCGGCCGATCCGGGCAGGAAGCCGAGCGAGCAGCGCAAACGCAGACGGGCCCCGCCGCGGGTGCGTCGACGTCGGAAACGTCGCGACCCGGCGGCGGGGCCCGTGCGGTCGTACGACCGGCGTCAGCCGGGCAGGCGGGGGCCCGCCTCGCGCTGCTCGGCCAGCCAGGACTCCACCTCGTCGGCCGCCCGCGGCAGCCCGGCGGAGAGGTTCACCGCCCCGGTGGCGGTGACCAGGATGTCGTCCTCGATCCGGATGCCGATGCCGCGCAGCTCCTCCGGGACCATCTCGTCCTCGGGCTGGAAGTAGAGCCCGGGCTCGACGGTGAGCACGTAGCCCTCGCCCAGCGTGCCCTTCCTGTACTTCTCGTCGCGGGCGTTGGAGCAGTCGTGCACGTCGATGCCGAGCATGTGGCCGAAGCCGTGCAGCGTCCACCGCCGGTAGACCGTCGACTTCTCGTCCATCGCCTCGTCCACGCTGCCCGGCAGCAGGCCCAGGTCGGCCAGGCCCTCGGCGAGCACCCGCATGCAGGTCAGGTGCACGTCGCGGAACGCCACCCCGGGCCGGATCGCGTCGATGCCGGCCTGCTGCGAGGCGTACACCACGTCGTAGACCTGGCGCTGCAGGGGGCTGAACCGGCCGTTGACCGGCAGCACCCGGGTGACGTCGGCCGTGTAGAGGTGGCGGTTCTCCACGCCCATGTCCATCAGCAGCAGCTCGCCCGGGCGGGTCGACCCGTTGTTGCGCACCCAGTGCAGGATCGTCGCGTGCTCGCCGGCGCCGACGATCGAGCCGTAGCCGACGTCGTTGCCGTCGTGCCGGGCGCGCAGGGCGAAGACCCCCTCCAGCAGGCGCTCCGAGACCCCCCGGTCCGCCGGCAGCACCCGGGCCACGTCCTCGAAGCCGCGCACGGTGGCGTCGATCGCGTCCTGGAGCTGGCTGATCTCCCACTCGTCCTTGGCCAGCTTGAGCTCCGCGACGGCGATGGCCAGCTCCCAGTCGCGGGCCGGCTGGCCCTGGGTGCGGGGGCCGTCGTACGGGCGCACGGCCCGGTCCACCCGCCCGTCGAAGCCGCGCAGCACCCGGGTGCGCCCCGGCGCCAGGTCGGCCAGCGCGCCCTCCAGCTCGGTCAGGTCGGCGGTCGGCAGGCCCAGCTCGGTCGACCTCTCGGCCAGGCTGTGCCGCCGGCCGAGCCACAGCTCGCCGTGGCGGCTGCGGAAGAACTCGTCGTTCTGCCGGGACGACCGGGGACGCATGTAGAGCGTGGCGTCGTGACCCGACCCGTTCGGCCGCAGCACGAGCACGCTGTCCGGTTCGTGGTCGCCCGTCAGGTAGGCGAAGTCGCTGCCCGGCCGGAACGGGTAGGCGGTGTCGTTGGCCCGGACCTTCTCGCCGCCGGTCGGGATCACCAGGGTCTCGCCCGGGAAGGCCGCGGAGAGCGCGGCGCGGCGCTTGGCGTAGTTGGGCACCTCCGGCCGGGGGCCGATCGGCAGCGTCGTGTCCCGCCAGCCCTGCCGCATGAACGTCAGGAACGCCTCCGGGAACGCCGGGTCGTGCGACTCGGTGCCGTCGGCCGGCTTGTTGTCGGTGCGTTCCTCGGTCATCTTCCGCTCCCTCCGGGTCCTTGCTGGTCCCGACGGTACCCCGCGCCGTCGCCGGCCGGGCGTCCCGGTACGCCCGTCGCGTGGGCCGGGACGGGAGAGGCTGCGGTGCCGCGACGCCCGGTCGGGCCGCGTGGAAAGATGACCACCATGTGCGGACTCCTGGCCTTCTTCAGCGCGCGCGGCGACGCCGCCGCCCACCGCGACAACATCGCCGGGGCGTTGGAATGCCTGCACCACCGCGGACCGGACGAGACCGGTGTCGAGGTGGTCGGCGACGCCTCCGGCCGGTACGCGGACGGGGTGTTCGCGCACAAGCGGCTGGCGATCATCGACGTGGCCTCCAGCCAAGAGCCCCTGTCCTACGCGAACGGGCGCTACCTGCTCACCTTCAACGGTGAGATCTACAACTACATCGAGCTGCGCGAGGAGCTGATCCGGACCTTCGGCGCGCAGTTCGCCACCGCCGGTGACGGTGAGGTGATCGTCGCCGGCTACCACTTCTGGGGCGAGCAGGTGCTCACCCGGCTGCGCGGCATGTTCGCCTTCGTCATCTGGGACCGGCAGGAGCGCCGCGCCTTCGGCGGCCGGGACTACTTCGGCATCAAGCCGCTGCACTACCTGGAGACCGCCGACGGCCTCTACCTTGCCTCCGAGAAGAAGGCGCTGCTGCCCTTCGCCCACTCCAACTACCAGGGCGACGCCGGCATCGACACGGCCAACCTCAGCCACTACCTGACGCTGCAGTACGTGCCGGAGCCCGGCACCCTGCACAAGGGGATCAACCGGATCGGCTCGGGGGAGTACCTGACCTGGACCCCGGGCGGGCGGATCGACGTGCGGCGGTGGTACAGGCCGGTGTTCCGGCCCACCCCGGTCTCCGACGAGCAGCGGCTCTACCACGAGATCCGGGAGACGCTGCGGGAGAGCGTCCGGATGCACATGCGCTCCGACGTGCCGGTCGGCTCGTTCCTCTCCAGCGGCATCGACTCGACCGCCGTGGTCGCCCTGGCCCGCGAGTTCAACCCGAACATCCTCACCTTCACCGTCGGCTACGACGTGCCGGGCTACTCGGAGATCGACGTCGCCCAGGACTCGGCGCGACACCTCGACGTGACGACCATCCCGACGAAGATCGGGCCGTACGACATGATCGAGGCGCTGCCGAAGATCGTCTGGCACCTGGACGACCCGGTGGCCGACCCGGCGCTGGTACCCCTCTACTTCGTGGCCAAGAAGGCCGCCGAGCACGTCACGGTGGTGCTCTCCGGCGAGGGCGCCGACGAGTTCTTCGGCGGCTACACGATCTACCGCGAGCCGCTGTCGCTGAGCGGCGTCAACGGCCTGCCGGGCGGCGTGCAGAAGGGGCTGCGGGCGGTCTCCAAGGCGATCCCGCAGGGCGTCAAGGGCAAGAGCTTCCTGGAGCGCGGCACCACCCCGATCGAGCAGCGCTACTACGGCAACGCGCGGATGTTCACCGAGGAGGAGAAGCAGCACCTGCTGCGCCGCTACGACCCCTCGGTGCGCTACACCGACGTCACCGCGCCGATCTACGCGGAGTGCACCGAACTCGACGACGTGACGAAGATGCAGTACGTCGACCTCTACACCTGGCTGCGCGGCGACATCCTGGTCAAGGCCGACCGGATCTCGATGGCCCACTCGCTCGAGGTGCGGGTGCCCTTCCTGGACCGGGAGGTCTTCGACGTGGCGTCGCGGATCCCGGTGGACCTGAAGCTGCCGCCGCGCTCCGACGCCACCAAGTACGCGATGCGCCAGGCGCTGCAGGGCGTGGTGCCGCCGGCCATCGTCAACCGCAGGAAGCTCGGCTTCCCGACCCCCACCCGGGTCTGGCTGCGCGGCGAGATGTACGAGTGGGCCCGGCACGTGCTGGCCACCTCCGGCGCGGGCGACCTGCTCGACCTGTCGTACGCGATGCGGCTGCTGGAGGAGCACAAGCGGGAGGAGGCCGACCACTCCCGCAAGGTGTGGACCGTGCTGATCTTCTGCATCTGGCACGCCATCTTCGTGGCGAAGACCCTCGACCCGGGCATCCAGCGCAACCAGTCCGCCCTGCTCACCAAGCCGGTGGTCGGCTCCATGGTCCGCTGACCCACCGCGGCCGCCCTCCGTCGTCGATCGAGAGGTCCGCGTCACCGGAACCGCCAGGTGGTGTGGCGGCGCGCGGCTTCTCCCCCCGCCCCCCCGCCCCCCCCCGCCCCCCGCGCCGGGGCCCCGGGCGCA
>NZ_JBSGDY010000291.1:0-4482 GCF_053602615.1 Micromonospora sp. NPDC004336 | reverse complement strand
GCGGGCTCCACGCCCGCGCCGGCCCCCTGCGGTGTGCCGGTCAGCCCGCCGCCTCTCAGGCCAGCGCGTCGGCCAGCGGCAGGGCCGGCATGCCGTGCGCCTCGGCGACCGGGCCGTAGGTGACCTGGCCGTCGTGGGTGTTCAGGCCCAGCGCCAGCGCCGGGTCGCGGCGCAGCGCCTCGCGCCAACCGTGGTTGGCCAGCTCCAGGGCGTACGGCAGGGTGACGTTGGTCAGCGCGTAGGTGCTGGTGTGCGGCACCGCCCCCGGCATGTTCGCCACGCAGTAGAAGATCGACTCGTGGACCTGGTAGGTCGGCTCGGCGTGCGTGGTGGGCCGCGAGTCCTCGAAGCAGCCGCCCTGGTCGATGGAGATGTCGACCAGCACGCTGCCCGGCTTCATCCGGGAGACCAGCTCGTTGGAGATCAGGGTCGGGGCCTTCGCGCCGGGCACCAGCACCGCGCCGATGACCAGGTCCGCGTCGAGCACGGCCCGCTCGATCTCGTACGCGTTGGAGGCCACCGTCTGCAGGTGGCCGCGGTAGATGGCGTCGGCCTGGCGCAGCCGCGCGACGTTCTTGTCCAGCAGCAGCACCTCGGCCTGCAGGCCCAGCGCGATCGCGGCGGCGTTCATGCCGGAGACGCCGGCGCCGATGACGACGGTCTTGGCCGCGTACACGCCGGAGACGCCGCCCATCAGGATGCCGCGCCCGCCGCCCTGCCGCTGCAGGTGGTACGCGCCGACCTGCGGGGCCAGCCGGCCGGCCACCTCGGACATCGGGGCGAGCAGCGGCAGCGACCGGTCGGGCAGCTCGACGGTCTCGTAGGCGATGCCGGTGACCTTGCGGTCGACCAGCGCGTCGGTGCACGCCTTCGACGCGGCCAGGTGCAGGTAGGTGAAAAGCACCTGCCCCTCGCGCATGCGGTGGTACTCCTCGGCGATCGGCTCCTTGACCTTGAGCACCAGCTCGGCGGTGTCCCACACCTCGTCGGCGCTGGCCAGGATCTTGGCTCCGGCGGCGGCGAACTCGTCGTCGCTGATGCTCGACCCGACCCCGGCGCCGGACTCGACGAAGACCTGGTGACCGCTGCGGACGAACTCGTTGACGCCCGCCGGCGTGATCGCCACGCGGTACTCGTGGTTCTTGACCTCGCGGGGGATTCCGACCTTCACGATGCAGACACCTCTCTTCGGGGCTGCGCTCCCCCGACTGCGCGGTGCCACGGCGGCCCCGTTGCCGTCGCGGTCCACCGTCCCGCCGGCGGCAGTCTAGGCGCGTCGCCGCCCTCGCCGGGCCAGCACAGTGACATCCGGTGCCCGCCCACCCTGACGAAGTGTCAGGCATGGACCCGGCCGGCGGTGGGACGCCGCCTCAGCCGTCAGGACAGTGTTCGTCCATTATCGTCCCATCCACCGGGTGCCGCGCGACAGGACGAGAGCCGATCACTAGGGTGTCGCCTCATGACCACTCCTCCTTACCAGCCCGGGGGCTACCCGACGGGCGTCTCCGACAAGAGCAAGGTCGTCGCCGGCATCCTCGGCATCGTGCTGGGCGGCTTCGGCGCCGGCCGGTTCTACATGGGCGACACCAAGACCGGCGTCTTCCAGCTCATCGTGACCCTCGTGACCTGCGGCCTCGGCGGCATCTGGGGCGTCATCGACGGCATCCTGATCCTGGTCAACGGTGGCGTCGACGGCCAGGGCCGGCCGCTGCGCGACTGACCCCGACCGGAACGACGGGAAGGGGCCGTGCGGCGAACCGCACGGCCCCTTCCCACGTACCGCTCTCCCGCGCGGGCTCAGCGCGGCGACGGGGTGTCCGCCCGACGCAGCGCCGACCAGCCGGTGTCGCGGGCCCGGGCGGCGGCGAGCAGCCCGGCCACGCACGACGCGTTGGTGATCTCCCCCGCGAGCACCATGCCGACGGCCTCGTCGAGGTCGATGCGGACGACCTGGAGGTCGGCCTCCTCCTCGCTGCGCTCGTGGCGCCGCTCGGCCGGCACGTCGGTCAGCTCCCGGGCGAGGAACACCCGGACCAGCTCGTTGGTGAAGCCCGGCGAGCTGTGCAGGTCGACCAGGACGTCGAGCCGGCCCGCCACGAGGTCGACCTCCTCGGCCAGCTCCCGGGCCGCGGCGGCGGCCAGGTCCTCGCCGGAGACGTCGGTCAGCCCGGCGGGAAGCTCCCACAGGTGCCGCCCGACGGGGTGCCGGTACTGGCGGATCAGCACCACCTGACCGGCCGTGTCGAGCGCCACCACGGCCACCGCGCCGACGTGCCGGACGAAGTCGCGGACCCCCGTCCCGCCGCCCGGCATGGTCACCTCCTCGCTGACCACGTCGAAGATCCGCCCGTGGTAGCGCTCGGTGCGGGAGCGCACCTCGTAGCGGTGCTCGACGGGGCTCCCGCCGCCCTGCCCGCCGATGCGCCCGCTCACGAGGCCGACGCCGCCTTCGCGGCCGCGCCGCCGTTGCGGGCGGCCTTCTTCGCCGCCGCGTTCTCCGCCGGCTCCAGGTCCACCGGGAGCTGGTCGGCCTCGGAGTAGGCCACGGCCGCCCGGACGAAGGAGGCGAAGAGCGGGTGCGGCCGGGTGGGCCGGCTCTTCAGCTCCGGGTGCGCCTGGGTCGCCACGAAGTACGGGTGCAGGCCGCGGTCCAGCTCGATGAACTCGACCAGCCGGCCGTCCGGCGAGGTGCCCGAGATGTGCAGGCCCGCCTTGGTCAGCGCGTCGCGGTAGGCGTTGTTCACCTCGTACCGGTGCCGGTGCCGCTCGCTGACCTCGGTGCTGCCGTACGCCTCGGCCACCAGCGAGCCCTCGGCCAGCTTCGCCGGGTACGCCCCGAGCCGCATCGTGCCGCCCAGGTCGCCCTTGCCGGCGACGATGTCCTCCTGGTCGGCCATGGTGGCGATGACCGGGTGCTTGGCCTCCTCGTCGAACTCCAGCGAGTTGGCGCCCTCCAGGCCCGCCAGGTGCCGCGCCACCTCGATGGTCATGCACTGCAGGCCGAGGCAGAGGCCGAGCAGGGGGATGCCGTTCTCCCGGGCGTACCGGGCGGTGCCGATCTTGCCCTCGATGCCGCGCACCCCGAAGCCGCCCGGGATCACGATGCCGTCCACGCCGGCCAGGGCGGCGGCGGCGCCGGTCGGGGTGACGCACTCGTCGCTGGGCACCCAGCGCAGCTGCACCCGGGCCCGGTGGCCGAAGCCGGCGGCCCGGATCGCCTCGCTCACCGACAGGTACGCGTCGGGCAGGTCGACGTACTTGCCGACCACGGCGACGGTGACGGTGTGCCGGGGCTGGTGCACCCGGTCCAGCAGGTCGTCCCAGCTCGCCCAGTCCACGTCGCGGAAGGAGAGCCCGAGCCGGCGCACCACGTACGCGTCCAGGCCCTCGCGGTGCAGCACCTTCGGGATGTCGTAGATGCTCGGCGCGTCCGGGGCGGCGGTGACGGCCTCGCGGTCGACGTCGCAGTAGAGCGACAGCTTCTGCTTGACCTTGTCGGGGATCTCCCGGTCGCAGCGCAGCACCAGCGCGTCCGGCTGGATGCCGATGCTGCGCAGCTGGGCCACCGAGTGCTGGGTCGGCTTCGTCTTCAGCTCCCCCGACGGCGCCAGGTAGGGCACCAGCGAGACGTGCAGGTAGAAGCAGTTGTCCCGGCCCAGGTCGTGGCGGACCTGGCGGATCGCCTCCAGGAACGGCAGCGACTCGATGTCGCCGACCGTGCCGCCCACCTCGGTGATCACCACGTCCGGCACCTGACCGTCGTCGTCCGGGGCGGCCATCGCCAGGATCCGCGACTTGATCTCGTTGGTGATGTGCGGGATGACCTGGACGGTGTCGCCCAGGTATTCGCCGCGCCGCTCCTTGGCGATCACCTCGGAGTAGATCTGGCCGGTGGTGACGTTCGCCTTGCCGGAGAGCGCCCGGTCCAGGAACCGCTCGTAGTGCCCGACGTCGAGGTCGGTCTCGGCGCCGTCCTCGGTGACGAAGACCTCGCCGTGCTGGAACGGGTTCATCGTCCCCGGGTCGACGTTGAGGTAGGGGTCGAGCTTCTGCATGACCACGCGCAGACCGCGCGCGGTGAGCAGGTTGCCGAGGCTGGAGGCGGTGAGGCCCTTACCCAGCGAGGAGGCGACGCCCCCGGTGACGAAAATGTGCCTGGTCGTCCGTGCTGAAGGGGCCAAGGCCTGCTCCCGTGTCGTCCGTCGCGGTCGTGCAGACCGCCGTGCCGATCAGCAAAGTGATCACGCGATCCACGGGATTCCACGGTAACACCTCACCCGCCGTCGCCGCCCGGCGCACCCGTACCGGCCCTCCGGGTGTCGCCGGGCCGGGTCAGGAGGCCGTGACCTCGGTCGATGGCCGGTCGGCCGGCGCGCGGTCGCCGTCGCCCGCCCGGGTCGCGGCCCCGCCCGTGCCGGACCCGGCGGCCGCTCCCCCGCCGTCGCCGCCCGGCCCGTCACCGCCCGGCCCGCCGTCGCCCGG
>NZ_JBSGDY010000290.1:0-4542 GCF_053602615.1 Micromonospora sp. NPDC004336 | reverse complement strand
GTCCTTGGATCGGCGCTGCGTCGCAGGTCAACGCGCTGATCGCCTCCGGTTCTCACACTTCCGCTGGAAGTAACGCTCCTCGCCTGCCGGGTTCGGCCGGCGAGCACCGGCGCGGCGGCGGGGTGCGGCGGTCCCCCGCCGGCGTCGATCCCCACCACGGTCACGACCGGCCGGGCGCTCCCGACGGACACGCTCCCGACGGACGGGCTCCCGGTCGCCGCCGGCCCGGTGCCCATCCGGGGCGTGTCCACCCGGGGCGTGTCCACCCGAGACGTGTCCACCCGGGACGGTCTCCCGGTCATGCCGCCCACCGGCCCGAGGAGGCGACGACCCGGTCGCCCGCGAAGTCGACCATGGCCACGTCGGCGGTGACGGCGTCGCCGGCGAACCGGAGCAGCACCTGCCGCACCCGCCGGCAGAGCAGGTCGCCGGCGGCGCCGAGCAGCCCGGCGGCCTCCCACAGCTCGTACGCGTGCCGCCCGGTGTTCGCCGCGACAACCGCCGCCACCAGCTCGGCGTCGCCGCCCGCCTCGGCGGTGACCTCCCCCAGCAGGGACAGGTCCACCTTGGACCGCGTGTAGTGGGTCATCAGGATGCCGGCGGCGAGCTTCGCCAGCTTGCCGGCCATCCCGACGAAGACCACCCCGGTCATCCCGTCGGCGACGGCGGCGGTGACGGCCGCGCCGGTGAAGTCGCCGACCTCGACGAAGCAGACCTCGGGCAGCTCCGGCAGCAGCGCGCGGGCCGCCCGCTCGGTGCGCCCGCCGGTGCACAGCACCACGGTCCGCTCCCCCTGGGCGGCCATCACGTGCACCGCCTGCACCACGCTGGCCCGCCAGGAGGCGGTGGAGAACGGCCGGACGACGCCGGTGGTGCCGAGGATGGAGATGCCGCCGAGGATGCCGAGCCGGCGGTTGGTGGTCTTGCGGGCCATGATCTCGCCGCGCGGCACGCTGACCACCACCCGGACGCCCACCTCGGCCAGGTCGACGACCTCGGCGACGGCCTGGCCGATCATGCGGCGCGGGGTGTCGTTGATGGCTGGCCCGCCGACGGGCAGGCCGAGGCCCGGCCGGGTCACCGTGCCGACGCCCGGCCCGCCGTCGAGGCGCAGCCCCGGCTCGTCCCGCCAGGTCACGGTGGCGGTCAGCTCGGCGCCGTGCGTGACGTCCGGGTCGTCGCCGGCGTCCTTGACCACCACCGCCTCCGCCCGCGCGCGGCCGTCGACCTCGCAGCGGGCCACCGGGAAGCTGACCCGCCGGCCGGCGGGCAGGCCGATCTCCACCCGCCGCTGCGGCACGCCGGTGACCAGGGCGGTCAGCGCCGCCTTCGCCGCCGCCGTCGCGCAGGCGCCCGTGGTCCAGCCGGTGCGCAGCGCGGTGGGCCGGACCTTCGCCGTACGCGGCAGGTCCGGCTCGCGCAGCGGCGGCTCGGCGTACGTCATCAGGCGCGCCCGTCCCCCGGTGTCGTGCCGCCCGCGCGGGCACGGCGCAGGTCGGCGCGGGCGGCCGGCTCGGCCCGCCGGAAGGTGTGGAAGTGCCCGGGGTGGTAGAGGTGCGAGCGGGTGCCGGTGGCGGCGAGCGCCGGGCCGACCAGGAACAGGGTGTGCTTCCAGAGCCTGTGCTCCTTGACGGTGGCCTCCAGCTCGCCGAGGGCGCACCGCACCACCAGCTCGTCGGGCCAGGTCGCCTGGTACGCCACCACGACCGGGGTGTCGGGCGGGTACCCGCCGGCCAGCAGCTCGGCCTGCGCCTGGCCGGAGCGGGCGGCGGAGAGGAACAGGGCCATCGTGGTGCCGTGCCGGGCGAACTCGCGGACCCGCTCGCCCGGCGGCATCGGCGTCTTGCCGCCCTCCAGCCGGGTCAGGATCACCGACTGGGCGACCTCGGGGATGGTGAGCTCCCGGCCGACGATCGCCGCGACGGCGGTGAACGACGAGACACCGGGAACGATCTCGACGGCCAGCCCGAGCGCCCGGCACAGGTCGAGCTGCTCCTGCACCGCGCCCCACAGCGCCGGGTCGCCGGAGTGGATGCGCGCCACGGTCAGCCCGTCGGCGGCGGCCCGCTGGTAGAGCGGCAGCACCCCCTCGATGGGCAGCCGCGACGAGTCGACGATCTCCGCGTCGGCCCGGGCGTGGGCGAGCACGTCGGCGTGCACGAGGCTGGCCGCCCAGACCACCACGTCGGCCGCGCCGATCACCCGGGCGGCGCGCAGGGTCAGCAGGTCGGCCGCGCCGGGGCCCGCCCCGACGAACCACACCCTGCCCGTACCGGTCGGCGTGCCCTCGTCGGCGTGCCCCGCGATCGGCGTGGTGCTCACAGCTTTCCTCCCCTACGGTCCCGGCGGGCCGGGACGAGCAGCGTCGACAGGTACGGCAGGTCGTCGGCGGGATCGGTGACCGGGCCGATCCGCTCGCCGGGCAGCCCGAGGCCCCGGCCCAGCACGGCGCCGTCGAGGCGGCCCTGCCGGCGCAGCTCGGCGACCAGCTCGGCGTGCCGCCGCCAGCCCTTGTAGGCCACGACGGTGCCCGGGCCGGCGAGCGCGTCGGCGAAGAGCGCCAGCCCGGCGGTTGCCGGCAGCAGGGTCAGCGGCTCCCGCCCCTCGCAGAGCGGGACGCCGCTGCGCGCCGCCAGGTCCTGCATCGCGGTGATCCCCGGGACCGTGCGCACCTCGACGGCCGGGCGCAGGGCCCGGACGGTCTGCGCGAGATAGCCGAAGGTGGAGTAGACGTTCGGGTCGCCGATGGTGGCGAAGGCGACCGCCCGGGCGCCGCCGTCGACCGCATCCGCCACGGTCCGCGCCGCGTCGTCCCAGGCACGTTCCCGGCGGGCGGTCACCCCGCCCCGGTCGTCGAGGGCGAACGGCAGCCGGCGCAGCCGCCCCGGCGCGACGTGCGCGGCCACCGTGGTCTCGGCCCGGCCGGGGGGCGCGTCGCCGTCCGCGGCGGGACGGTCCATCCCGGGTACGAACACCACGTCGGCCTCGGCCAGCACCCGGACCGCCCGCAGGGTGAGCAGTTCCGGGTCGCCGGGACCGACCCCGACCCCGGTCAGCGTCACGCTTCCGTCGCCCCCGTCCACGCGGCGCTCACACCCGGCCGTCGGCTCGCCGCTCCCGGCCCCCGGCGCGCCCTCGTCCGGCCCGCTCACGCGGCGCTCACGTCCGGCCATCGGCTCGCGGCGCCCGCGCACCGGCGTGCCCCCGTCCACGCGGCGCTCACACCCGGCCGTCGGGTCGTGACTCCCGGCCGCCGGCGTGCGGTTGTCGTGGGCGGTCACCGGCTGGCCGCCTCGACCAGTCGGCGGGCGGCGCGCGGGTGGCCGGCCCAGTGGGTGTGCAGGTAGGAGGCGTGCACTCCGCCGGCCACGAAGCCGTGCTCGGCGCCGTCCCAGCGCCACGCCGGCCGGTCGCCGTGCCCCGGGTCGGTGACGGTGCGGTGGAACTCGTGGCCGCGTACCGGGTCGCCGGGGCGGTGCAGCGGGGAGCCGGTGACGGCGACGGCGTCGCGGTAGCCGAGGGTGAGCCGGTCGGTCATCCGGGCCGTCAGGTCGAGCCGGCCGCACATGGGCACGCCGTCGAGGTGCCGGCCGAGGTAGAGCAGGCCGGCGCACTCGGCGACGACCGGGCCGTCGAAGTCGGCCAGCTCGGCGCGGAGCGTGGCGTTGTCGGCGAGCTGCGGCGCGTACGCCTCGGGAAAGCCGCCGCCGACGACCACCGCGCGGGTGCCGGCGGGCAGGGCGGGATCGCGCAGCGGGTCGAAGGGGACGACGGTCGCGCCGGCGGCGGCGAGCAGCTCGGCGGTCTCGGCGTAGGAGAAGGTGAAGGCCGGCCCGCCCGCGACCGCGACCACGGGACGCCCGGTGCCGGCGGGGCCGCCGACGGCGTCGACCGGGTCCCAGGCCGGCGCGCGCAGCGGGCCGGCGGTCCGGGCCAGGTCGAGCACGGCGTCGAGGTCCACGGTGGCCGCCACGAGGTCGGCGAGGGCGGCCACGATCGCCACGGACTCCGGCGCCCGCTCGGCGACCGGCACCAGCCCGAGGTGGCGCGCCGGGGCGGCGACCTCGGCGGCGCGGGTGACCGCCCCGAGCACCGGTACGCCGACCTCGGCGAACGCGTCGCGCAGCAGCGACTCGTGCCGGGGCGAGCCGACCCGGTTGAGGATCACGCCGCCGATGCGCACGCCGGGGTCGAACGCGGCCATGCCCAGGGCGAGCGCCGCCGCGGAGCGGCCCTGCGCGGTGGTGTCGAGCACCAGCAGCACCGGGGCGTCGACCAAGCGGGCGACGTGCGCGGTGGAGGCGTACCCGCGGCGGCCGACCGCGCCGTCGTGCAGCCCCATCACGCCCTCGATCACGGCGACGTCGGCGGGCGTCGGGGTGGCGGCGCCGTGGCGCAGCAGCGGCGCGACGCGCTCCTCGCCGACCAGCCACGGGTCGAGGTTGCGCTGACCCGCCTGGGCGAGGTCGTCGCGGAGATGGGTGGCGAACTGCGCCGCCACGTCGGCCCCGACGGCAGGGAGCTGTTCGACCTGGCCGACGC
>NZ_JBSGDY010000289.1:0-4554 GCF_053602615.1 Micromonospora sp. NPDC004336 | reverse complement strand
CGGGTCGAAGCGGTGCGAGTAGAAGATGTCGACGTAGTCCAGCCCGAGGCGGCGCAGCGACCGCCCGCCGGCCCCGCCCCGGCTGCCGCTCTGGCCGCTGGCCGCGATGTTCGGCCTGGTGCCCGTGTGGTGGCTGACCGGGGCGTTCTACCTCGGCTGGCCGCTGCTCGGCGCGCTGCTGTTCGCGCTGCTGGTCATCCGGGGGCGGGTGCCGCTGCCGCCGGCCGCCGGGATCTGGCTGCTCTTCCTGGCCGTCGTCGTGGTCAGCGCCACCCAGCTCCAGTCGCCGGCCTCGATGCTGACCTTCGCCCTGCGGCTCGCCTTCTACCTGACCGCCCTCGTGGTCGGCGTCTACGTCTACGCCGTCGCCCGGGAACGCGCCGACCTGGTCGCCGTGCTGGTGCCGCTCTGCGCGTTCTGGTTCGCGCTGGTCGCGCTGGGCTGGCTGGGCGTGCTGGCGCCTCGGTTCGCGATGACCACCCCGATGGAGGTGCTGCTCCCGGGCGGGGTGGCGCGCACCCCGTTCATCCAGGACATGGTCCACCTGACCACCGCGGAATACAGCGAGCGGTCGCTGAACCCCATCTACCGGCCGGCGGCGCCGTTCGCGTACACGAACAACTACGGCAGCGCGTACGCGATGACGCTGCCCTGCGTGGTGGCCTTCACCATGCTGCGCCGGCGCGGCGTGCTGCGCTGGGCGCTGCTGGCGTCGCTGCCGCTGTCGCTCGTGCCCGCCTTCCTCACGCTGAACCGGGCGATGTTCCTCAGCATCGGCGCCGGGCTCGCGGTGCTCGGCGTCCGGGCCGCCCTGCGCGGCAACGTCCGGGTGGCCGCGTCGATCGTCGGCGTGGTCGTCATCGGCGGCCTGACCACCCTGTTCATCCCCATCGCCGAGCTGATCGGCAACCGCGTCGAGTCCAGCGACACGAACACCGACCGGCTCTCCCTCTACGCCGAGGTGATCCGCCGGGTGAAGGAGTCGCCGTGGCTCGGCTACGGCGCGCCGGTCAACGTGGACACGGTCACGGCCCAGGCGCCCATCGGCACCCAGGGACAGCTCTGGATGGTGCTGTTCAGCCACGGCGTCCCGGCGCTGCTGTGCTTCCTCGCCTGGTTCGTCGCCGCCGCGCTGATCTGCGCCCGGGCCACCTCGGCGGCCGGGCAGTGGCTGTCCGTGGTGCCGGTGGTCTGCCTGGTGCAGATCCCGTTCTACGGCATGGCCAACCAGAACCTCGCGGTCGCCTTCTTCGCCGTCGCCTTCGCCATGGCGCTCACCGAGCGGGAGGCGGCGCTGCGCCGGCACCGCCCCCGGCCGCTCGACGCGCGCGCGGTGCCGGCATGACCGCCGCCACCCGACCCCCGACCGGCGTCGGCCCGACCGCCGGTCCGACCGGCGTCGGCTCGACCGGCGGCCCGACCGGCGTGGGTCCGACCGGCGTCGGCCCGACCGGCGGCCCGACCGGCGGCCCGACCGGCGGCCCGGTCGACGGCCCGGTCGACGGCCCGGTCGACGGCGCGGCCGAGAGGCGGCGCAGCGCCCGCAGCGGCGCCGCCGGCCTGGTCGGCGCGGCCACCAGCGGCCTCTTCGGCTTCCTCCTCGCGGTCGTCATCACCCGCGGCTACGGCACGGTGGGCTCCGGCGCGTTCTTCGCCGCGATCGGCGTGGTCACCGTCGCCACCGCCGTCTGCACCCTCGGCGCCGAGACCGGTCTCATGTGGGCGCTGCCCCGCCGGCGCGGCGGGGCCGGGGGCGACGCGGCCCGGGTGCTTCCGGTGGCGCTGCTGCCGCCGCTGCTCACCGCCGTCGTCGTCGCCGTGGCCGGGGTGCTCGCCGCGGACGCGCTCGCCCCCCGCCTGCTCGGCGGCGACGGCGACGCCGACCTGCTGACGGCCAGCTTCGCCGCGGTGCCGGTGGTGGTGGCGATGACGCTGCTGCTCGCCGCGCTGCGTTGCGTGCGCCCCATCCGGGCGTACGTCGGGGTGCAGTTCTTCCTGCTGCCGGTGGCGCGGCCGGTGCTGGTCGGCGCGGCGGTGCTGGCCGGTGGTGGCCTGCTCGCCGGCATGGCCGGCTGGCTGGTGCCGGCGGCGCTCGCCCTGCTGGCCTGCCTGACGCTGGTCGCGGGCCCGCTCGGCGTCGGCCGGGGCGCGGGGCTGCGGCCGGAACGGGCCGACTGGTCGGCCTTCTGGCGGTTCGCCCTGCCCCGGGCCGCCTCCGCGGCGATCGACGCCGGCAACATGTGGGTGGGGGTGCTGCTCACCTCGGTGCTGGCCGGGCCCGCCGACGCCGGCGTGTTCGGCGCCGTCGGGCGTTACATCCTCGCCGGCCAGCTGGCCATGCAGGGGCTGCGGGTGGCCGTGTCGCCGCAGCTGTCCCGGCTGCTCGGGCGGGGGGAGCGGGGCGCGGCGGCCGCCGTCCACCGGCAGCTGACCACCTGGGGGCTGGTGCTGTCGTGGCCGGTCTACCTGCTGATCGCCGTCTTCGGCCTGGCCTTCCTCCAGCTCTTCGGGCCCGAGTTCACCGCCGGCGCCACCGCGATGACCGTGCTCGCGCTCGCCATGCTGGTCAACACCGGGGTCGGCAACGTGCAGAGCCTGCTGCTCATGGGGGGCCGCAGCGGCCTGCACCTGGCCGCCACGCTGGCCGGGCTGCTGGTCACCGTCTCCCTGGGCCTGTGGCTGATCCCCTTGCACGGGGCGACCGGGGCGGCGCTGGCCTGGGCGGCCGGCATCGCCACCGAGAACCTCACCGCGGCCGGCTGCGCCCGGGTCGTGGTCGGCCAGCCGCTGGTCGACGCGGCGATGCTGCGCGCGGGCGCGGCCACCGTCGTCGGGGTCGGGATCGCGGCGACGGCCGGGGTGCTTGCCGGCGGGCGGGGGATCGGCGGGCTGGCGGTGGCGGTGGCGGTGCTGGCCGCCGGCTGCGTCGGCTTGTTGACGTTGCCCGGGGTGCGCGCGCGCATCCGGGTGACCATGGTGCAGATCCGTGGGCGGCGGGAGGCGGCCCCGGCCGCAGCCGGGCCCGCCCCGGAGGAGTCGAAGGGCAGGTGAGGTCCGTCGTGCCGTCCATCCGTGACCGGGTGAAGCAACTCGTCCCGACCCAGGTGACAGACCGGGTGAAGGAGTCCCTCGTCGATTACGGGGTACGCACCAGCGACCGGCGGCCGCTGCCGGACTTCCTCATCATCGGCACCAAACGGGGCGGCACCACGTCGCTGTGGAACTACCTCATCCAGCACCCGCTGGTGCCCCGGCTCTTCCCGGCGTGGAACACGAAGTCCGCGCACTACTTCGAGGAGCACTGGCGGCGCGGCGAGGCCTGGTACCGGTCGCACTTCCCGACGCAGCGGCAGCGGGAGGCGCTCCAGCGGCGGCACGGCGGGCCGGTACGGGTCGGCGAGGCCGCGCCGCTCTACATGTTCCATCCGCTCGCCGCGCAGCGGGTCGCCGCCCTCATGCCCTCGGTGCGGCTGATCGTGCTGCTGCGCGACCCGGTGGAGCGGGCGTACTCGCACTGGAAGGAGCGGCGCACGCACGGCATCGAGCCGCTCGACTTCGCCGCCGCGCTCGCCGCCGAGGAGGAACGCACGGCGGGGGAGCGGGAGCGGCTGATCGCCGAGCCGGAATACTTCAGCGAGCCGTACGACTGGTACACCTACCGGGCCCGGGGCCGCTACCTGGAGCACCTGGAGCCGTGGCTGGAGCGGTTCGACCGGGAGCAGATCCTCTTCCTGCCCAGCGAGGACCTCTACCGCGACGCCCGGTCCACCTACCGCCGCACGCTGGACTTCCTCGGCCTGCCCCCGCACGACCTGCCCGACTTCAAGGTCTACAACGACCGCCGCTCGGCCCCGCTGGAGCCGACGGTGCGCGCCGAGCTGACCGACTACTACCGCCCGTACAACGACGCGCTGCGGCAGCGGCTGGGGCTGGACCTCGACTGGCCGGACCGGGCCGCGTGACGGCGCGGGTCGCCGCGCCGGCCGATCCCCGGTCCCGCACGGACGGGCTGGGCTGGGTCACCCGGGCGGTGTTCGGCGACGAGCGGATCGCGCTGACCGTGGCCGGCCCGCCGCCGCCCGGTCACCGCGCCGCCGCCCGGTACGCGGTCGTCCCGTCGGTCGCCCGGGCCCGGTTCCTGCTGCCGCTCGGCGCGCCCCGGGCCACGGCCGCCGCGCTGCTGGCGTACAACGCGCTGCGCCCACCGAAGGTCCGTGCGGTGCGGGCCGTGCTGGGCGGGCTCGCCCGGGTCGGCGCCCTCGACCTGGCCCCGTTCCCACGGCTGACGGTGTGGCTGCCCGACGGTCTCGCCGCCGACGAGGTGCTGCTGGCGCGCCGGCTGGTCGGGGGGCCGGCGGTCCACGCCGCCTGCGGCGTCCGGCCGCCGGACCCGAACCACAAGCCCACCCTGCAACTGTTCGACCCGGCCGGCCGTCCCCTCGGCTACGCGAAGATCGGCTGGAACGGCGCCACCCGGGCGCTGGTGACCACGGAGGCGGCGGCGCTGCGCGAGCTGCCCGGGGTGGCCGGCGTGCCCGACCATCCGGCGGCGCC
>NZ_JBSGDY010000288.1:0-4620 GCF_053602615.1 Micromonospora sp. NPDC004336 | reverse complement strand
AGCCCGCGCGCCCCCCCCCCCGCCCCCCCCCGCCCCCGCGCCCCGGCGCGGCCGCCCCGGCCCGCCGCCCCCCCCGCCCCCGCGCCGTCGGCGGTCCCGCCGTTGGGAGCCGGCGGGGCCGTCGACGCGCGGGTCACGACGGGCTCCGGCACGGGAACCGAACCCCCGCGCTCTCGGCCCGTCCCACCTCGAAGGGGCCGGTCAGCGGGACACAAGCCCACCCCGCCGGGACACAGGCCAACCCCGGGCCGGCACGCGAGCCGGACCGGCCGGGGCGGCGCGGTCAGCCGGGGCGGCGGGCGGTGACCGCGGTGGCGTCCCGGTCGTCGTCGCGGGTCACCGTGGGTTGCAGGCCGACGGCGGCCAGCGCCGCGCAGAGCGCGTCCGACTGCGCCTCGCTCGTCTCCACCACCAGGTGGCCGCCCGGGGCGAGCCAGCGCGCCGCCCCCGCGGCGACCCGGCGCAGCACCGCCAGCCCGTCCGCCCCGCCGTCGAGGGCGACCGGCGCCTCGTGCAGCCGGGCCTCCGGCGGCATCAGCGCCACCGCCGCCGTGGGCACGTACGGGGCGTTGGCCACCACCAGGTCCAGCCTCCCCCGCCAGCGCGCGGGCAGCGGCTCGTACAGGTCGCCGTGGAAGACCGGGACGGCGAGCGGGGCCAGGTTGCGCCGGGCGCAGGCCACGGCGGCCGGGTCGACGTCGGCGGCGGCCAGCCAACGCGGGGCGAGCCGGCGGGCCAGCGCCACGGTGGTGGCGCCGGAACCGCAGCACAGGTCCACCACGGCCGCCGCCGGGCCGGTCACCGCGACGGCGGCGTCGACCAGCAGGGCGGTACGGGCCCGGGGCACGAACACGCCGGGGTCGACGGCGATCCGCTCGCCGCAGAACTCGGCCCAGCCGAGCAGGTGCTCCAGCGGCAGCCCGGCGACCCGGCGGTCGGCGAGGTCGGCCAGCGCCCGCGGCGAGTCCGCGGCGGCGATCAGCAGGTCGGCCTCGTCCTCGGCGTAGACGCAGCCGGCGGCGCGCAGCCGGTGCACGAGGGCGGGCCGGTCGGGCTGGAAGGAAACGGTCACAAGGGCCTCCGGGAACGCTCGTCGACGCTCCCGGGCCGCCGGAATCAGCCGGCGTGCCGTCGGAGGGGAGCGTCGGTCCTGCCTGTCGGGTGGATCGGACTCACCTCCTCGGGTCGGGGCCCGGCCTGGGTCTCCACGGACGGCCCGGCTCGGGGCCAGGCCTGGGGCCACGGACGGCCCGGCGCGGGGCCACGCACACGATAGCCCACCGCGCCCCCGGCGGCGGGACGGAAATCGGCACCCGTCGCCGCCCGCCCGTGTCGGACGCTCAGCGGCTGGCGTCGAGTGCGGCCGCCACGTCGGCGACCAGGTCGACGGGGTCCTCCACGCCGCAGGAGAGCCGGACGAAGCCGGGCGAGGTGTCGTCGCCCCACTGGGCCCGCCGGTCGGCGGTGGTGTGCAGGCCGCCGAACGAGGTGGCCGCGCCCACCAGCCGGGCCGCGTCGAGGAACCTCGCCACCCGCTCGGCGTCGCCCAGGTCGAACGCGAGCACGCCGGGAATCCGGCGCATCTGGGCCGACGCCACCGGGTGGGCCGGGTCGCCCGGCAGCCCGGGCCAGCGCACCCCGGTCACGTCGGCGCGCCCCGCGAGCAGCCCGGCCAGCGCCTCGGCGTTCGCGGTCTGCCGGCCGAGCCGCAGGTCGAGGGTGGCCAGCGACCGGTGCGCGAGCCAGGCGTCGAACGCGCCGGGCACCGACCCGGTGACGTTGCGCCAGTTGGTCGCCGCGTCCAGCAGCTCGGCCGAGCGGGTGGCCACGTAGCCGAGCAGCAGGTCGGAGTGCCCGGTCAGCGCCTTGGTGCCGGAGGCCACCACGACGTCGGCCCCGAGGTCCAGCGGGCGCTGCCCGAGCGGCGTGGCGGTGGTGTTGTCGACCGCGACCAGGGCGCCGGCGGCGCGCGCCCGGGCGGCCACGTCGGCGATGTCGACGACGTCCAGGCCGGGGTTGGCCGGCGTCTCCAGCAGCACCAGGCGTACGCCGTCGAGGGCCGGACAGGGACCGGCCGTGGGGGCCAGGACCACCCGGACGCCGAGACCATCCAGGGTGCCGGCGGCGAACGCCCGGACGGAGTAGTAGCCGTCGGACGGGAGCACCACGGTGTCCCCCGGCCTCAGCACCGTCAGCAGCAGGCCGGTGATCGCCGCCTGCCCGCTGGCGAAGACCCGGCAGTCGCCCCCCTCCAGCTCCCCGATGGCCGCCTCCAGCAGGCGCCGGGTGGGGTTGTCCGGCCGGCCGTAGCCGTCCGGCGCCGCCGCCGGCCCCGCCCACGGGTCGAGGTGGTACGGCGCGGCGAAGACCGGCCCGGGCAGGAACGGTTGGCCGGGGACCGGGGCGGGCAGGCCGGCGCGTACGCAGCGGGTGCCGTCGGCGGGGCCGTCGCCCTGCTGCTGGGGCTCGATCATCTCGCTCACTCCGGTTTCGTCGTACGGCTCATCAGGGCGTCGACGGCGAGCCGCGGGTCGACGCCCTCGTGGCAGACCAGCTCGACCTGCTCGGTGATCGGCATCTCCACGGCGTGCGCCCGGGCCAGGTCGCGGATGGAGAGCGCGCTCTTGACCCCCTCGGCGGTCTGCCGGGTGGCGACGCGGGCCTCCTCCAGGGTCGCGCCCCGGCCCAGGTGCTCGCCGAAGGTGCGGTTGCGGGCCATCGGCGAGGAGCAGGACGCCACCAGGTCCCCCATCCCGGCCAGGCCGGCGAAGGTGAGCGGGTCGGCGCCGAGGGCCACTCCGAGGCGGGCGGTCTCGGCCAGTCCCCGGGTGACCAGCATGGCGCGGGTGTTGTCGCCGAAGCCCATCGCGACCGCGATGCCGTACGCCAGGGCGATCACGTTCTTGACCGCCCCGCCCAGCTCGCAGCCGATCACGTCGTCGTTCGTGTACGGCCGGAAGTAGGGCGTGGTGATCGAGCGCTGCACCAGGGTGGCCCGGGCGGAGTCGGTGCAGGCGACCACGGTGGCCGCCGGCTGCTCGGCGGCGATCTCGGGGGCCAGGTTGGGCCCGGAGACCACCACCACCCGGTCCGCCGCCACCCCGGTGGTCTCGACGATCACCTCGCTCATCCGCTTGGTGGTGCCCAGCTCGATGCCCTTCATCAGGGAGACCAGGGTGGCGTCCGGGTGCAGGTGCCCGGTCCACTCGGCGAGGTTGCCGCGCAGCGTCTGCGACGGCACGGCCAGCACCACCAGTTCGGCCCCGGTGATCGCCTCGGCGGCGTCCCCGGTCGCCGTGACGCGGGCCGGCAGCAGCACGTCCGGCAGGTACTCCGGGTTGCGCCGCTCGGCGCGGATCGTGTCGGCGACCGGCTGCCGGCGTGCCCAGATGGTGACGTCCCGGCCGGCGTCGGCGAGGATCTTGGCGAACGCCGTCCCCCACGAGCCGGCTCCCAGCACCGCGACGTGCCCGCTCACGCCGCCGCCTCCGGCCGGCGCTCGTCGCCCGGGCGGGCCGGTCGTTCCCACAGGGGCGGCGGGGTGCCGCCCCGGATCTCCGCGAGCAGGTCACGCAGGCGCAGCATGATGGTGTCGGTCATCTCCTCGAGAACGGCCTTCGTCGGGGTGGCCCCGGCCCAGCGGCTCAGGTCCACCGGGGGGCCGGCCACCACGGTCACCGGAATCCGGGGCCGTGGGTCGAGCCGGGAGGTGCGGGGGTCGAAGATCCGCTCCGGTCCCCACATGGCGACCGGCACCACCGGGGCGCCGGTGGCGAGCGCGAGCCGGGCCGCGCCGGTCTTTCCCCTCATCGGCCACAGCTGCGGCTCGCGGGTGATGGTGCCCTCCGGGTAGATCACCACCGCGCCCCCCTCGGCCAGCGCGGCGACCAGGGCGTCGAGCGAGCGCACGGCGTCGACGGTGCCCCGCTCGACCGGGATCTGCCGGCACCGGTGCAGGATCCAGCCGACCAGCGGGACGCGGAACACGCTGGCCTTGCCCAGGAACTGCGGCCAGCGGCCCGAGTCGTAGACGAAGTGCGCCGCGACCAGCGGGTCGGCGTGCGAGATGTGGTTCGGCACGATGATCACGCCGCCGTCGCGGCGCAGGTGCTCCATGCCCCGCCAGGTCCGCCGGGTCCACAGCAGCATCAGCGGCTTGACCAGCACCACGGCGAACCATTGCCAGAACCCCAGCCTCCGCCGTGTCACCGTGCCTCCTCGTGCCGCCCCGCCCCGCGCCGGATCCGCGCCCGGTCACGCCCGCAGCGAAATCATGCCTGCTCGGCCCGGGTCCGGCCAGAGAGGGTACCGCCGTCCGGCTGGCAGGATGGCGGTGTGAGTCAGCCGAGGTGGACCGTCGTGGTGCCGGTGAAACCCCTCGCCGCCGCGAAGAGCCGGCTGCGGGGCGCCCTGCCGGCCGTACCGCACGAGGCGCTGGCGCTGGCCCTGGCCGCCGACACGGTCGCCGCGGTGCGGGCCTGCCCGGCGGTGGCCGGGGTGCTGGTCGTCACCGACGACCCGCGGGTCGCGGCGGCGGCCCGGCGGGCGGGCGCGACGCCCCTGCCGGACGCCCCGGGCGCCGGGCTGAACGCCGCCCTCCGGCACGGCGCGTCGGCCGCC
>NZ_JBSGDY010000287.1:0-4621 GCF_053602615.1 Micromonospora sp. NPDC004336 | reverse complement strand
CGATGATCCACTTGAGCACGCGGGAGTTCTCGCCGAAGCCGGGCCAGAGGAAGCTGCCCTCCGGCGCGGGCGGGGCACGCCCGCGCCCGCGCCGAGTCCGGTGGCCACCGCCTCGACCAGCGTGTCCAGGTACGCGTCGGTCAGCGGCGTCCGGGCGATGGCCAGGCGCCAGTAGAGCGGGCCGACGATCAGGTCGACGGCCGCGTCGGGGTCGGTGTCGGGCGGCAGCTCGCCGCGCTGCACGGCGCGGCCGATCAGCCGGCCGCCGATCTCCTGCTGCCGGGCCCGCAGCACCTGCTGGAGGGTCTGGTCGATGGTCGGGTTGCGGGCGGCCTCGGCGAGCAGGTCGGGGATGATCTGCGAGGCCAGCGGGTGCCGCAGCGCGTGCGCCACCACCTGGAAGAGCAGTTGGAGGTCGCCGCGCAGGGTGCCGGTGTCCAGCGCCGGAAGCTTGCCGGTGGCCGCCGCGGCGACGATCTCCAGCACGAGTTCCAGCTTCGAGCTCCAGCGCCGGTAGATGGCGGTCTTGCTCACCCCGGCCCGGCGGGCCACCGCCTCGATCGATAGCCGGCCGTAGCCGACCGCGGCGAGCTCCTGCATCAGCGCGCGGCGGATCGCGGTGGTGATGTCGTCCCGCAGCACCGCCGCGCCGGCCGGCGCCCGCCTCTTTCCGGTCGTCACCTGGAGCTCGTCTCGGCTGTCACGAGGAACAATGTAGCGCAACGACGGTACGGTTGCGTCCCGACGTGTTTCGGACTACTGTCCACGCAGCGGCGAGGCGGCGCTCCACGCTTGGTTCCATCGTCGCGCCTCATCCGTCGTCACGAAAGATCGGAGCGCCCATCCCATGGCCAACACCGCGCTGGCCGATCCCGACTCCGGTCTGTCCCAGGCGCAACTGGCCGCCCGGTACGGACTGCGGGTCGCGGGCGAGCGGCCTCCCCTGGGCGAGTACGCCCGGCGGCTCTGGCGCTACCGGCACTTCATCGCCGCGTACGCCAACGCGAAGCTGGTCGCCTCGTTCAGCAACGCCCGGCTCGGGCAGCTGTGGCAGGTGCTCACCCCGCTGACCAACGCGGCGGTCTACTACCTGATCTTCGGCATCGTGCTCGACCAGCAGCGCGTCCCGAACTTCATCGCGTACCTGACCACCGGGCTGTTCATCTTCAACTTCACCCAGACCGCCGTGCAGAACGGCACCCAGTCGATCACCGGCAACCTGGGCCTGATCCGGGCGCTGCACTTCCCCCGGGCCTGCCTGCCGCTGGCCGTCACGGTCACCCAGTTCCAGCAGCTCCTCGGCTCGATGGTGGTGCTCCTCGGCATCGTGCTGGTGACCGGCGAGCCGATCACCTTCGCCTGGCTGCTGATGGTCCCGGCGATCATGCTCCAGGCGGTCTTCAACGCCGGGCTGACCATGACGGTGGCCCGGACGGGCGCGAAGCTGGCCGACCTCAAGCAGGTCATGCCCTTCGTCCTGCGCACCTGGATGTACGGCTCCGGCGTGCTCTACAGCGTGGCGCTGTTCGAGGACCAGCTGCCCGGGTGGGCCAGCAAGCTGGTCGAGTTCAACCCCGCCCTGGTCTACATCGAGCTGGCCCGGGTCGCGCTGCTGGAGCAGGCGCCGCTGCTCAACTCCTCGCTGCTGCAGCTCTGGCTGGCCGCGGTGGGCTGGGCGATCGTGATGGGCGTCGGGGGTTTCATCTACTTCTGGCGGGGCGAACAGGAGTACGGCCGTGGTTGAGCAGTTCGAGTCGTCCAACGACGTGACGGTGACGCTGCCCCGGATCCAGGAGCGGGTCCCGACCGTGGTGGTCGACGACGCGCACGTGATCTACCGGGTGCACAAGGGCGGCGGCGGGGGCGGCGGCCCGGTCGGCGCGCTCAAGCGGATGGTCAGCCGCACCTCGGCGCCGAACATCCGCGAGGTACACGCGGTCAAGGGGGTCAGCTTCACCGCGTACCGGGGCGAGGCCATCGGGCTGATCGGCAGCAACGGCTCCGGCAAGTCGACGATGCTGCGGGCCATCGCCGGCCTGCTGCCGGTCAACCGGGGCGCCGTCTACACCCAGGGGCAGCCCTCGCTGCTCGGCGTGAACGCCGCCCTGCTCAACGACCTCTCCGGCGAGCGCAACGTCGTGCTGGGCTGCCTGGCCATGGGGATGCCGCCGGAGGAGGTGCAGCGGCAGACCCCGGAGATCATCGAGTTCTCCGGGATCAACCAGCGGGGCGACTTCGCCTCGCTGCCGATGCGCACCTACTCCTCCGGCATGGCGGCCCGGCTGCGCTTCTCCATCGCCGCGGCCAAGAAGCACGACGTGCTGCTCATCGACGAGGCCCTCGCCACCGGCGACAAGGGCTTCCGCAAGCGCAGCGAGCAGCGGGTGCGGGAGCTGCGGGAGAGCGCCGGCACGGTGTTCCTCGTCAGCCACCAACTCTCCTCGATCCGGGACACCTGCGAGCGGACGATCTGGCTGGAATCGGGCGTCCTGCGGATGGACGGGCCGACCGACGAGGTGCTGCGGGCGTACGAGGCGTTCGCCAACGGCAAGTAGGTCGCCGCCGGGCGACCGCGTCGACGCGTTGGGGCGAGATGCCCGGCGCGTTAAGGTTCATCCCGTCGCCGCGCGGGCGGAACCTTCTGTTCACGCACCCCTGAGAGTGAGGATTCGGCAATGACGCAGGACCACACCACTGGCCCGGACGCCGCACCGGAGACCCCGGCGCCCTGGCGGCCCTCGCGGACAGTGGCGGTGGTGCTGGCCGGCGGCACCGGGACCCGGCTCGGCCTCGGCATCCCGAAGCAGCTGCTGAAGATCGCCGGTAAGCCGATCATCGAACACACCCTGGCGGTCTTCGAGGCGGCCCCCGAGATCGACGAGATCATCGTGCTGATGGCCGCCGGCCACGTCGCCGACGCCCAGCAGATCGTCGACAAGGCCGGCTTCCGCAAGGTCACCAAGGTGATCGAGGGCGGCGAGACCCGCAACGCCACCACCCGGATCGCGCTGGACGCGGTCGGCGAGGGCGACTGCAACATCCTCTTCCACGACGCGGTGCGACCCCTGGTCAGCGGCCGGATCGTGCGCGAGTGCGTGAACGCGCTCTGGACGTACGCGGCGGTCGACGTGGCCATCCCGTCGGCCGACACGATCATCCAGGTCGACGAGGACGACTGCATCACCGACATCCCGGTCCGCTCGTCGCTGCGCCGGGGCCAGACCCCGCAGGCGTTCCGCTCGGGCACCATCCGCGAGGCCTACCGGCTCGCCGAGGGCGACCCGCACTTCGCCGCCACCGACGACTGCGGCGTGGTGCTGCGCTACCTGCCCGGCACGCCGATCAAGGTCATCGACGGCTCGGACGAGAACATCAAGGTCACCCACCCGGTCGACGTGCACCTGGCGGACAAGCTGTTCCAGCTCGCCGCCGCGCAGGCGCCCCGGGTCACCGACCACCGCAGCTACACCGAGGAGCTGACCGGCCGCACCATCGTCATCTTCGGCGGCAGCTACGGCATCGGCCACGACCTGGCCGAACTGGCCCGCCGCTACGGCGCGCAGGTCTTCCCGTTCAGCCGCTCCAGCACGGGCACCCACGTCGAGCGCGCCGAGGACGTGGAGGCGGCGCTGAAGACCGCCTTCGACGCCACCGGTCGGATCGACCACGTGGTGGTCACCGCCGGCATCCTGGAGAAGGGCCCCCTCTCCGAGATGGACGAGGAGACGATGGACCGGGTGCTCCAGATCAACTTCGTCGGGCCGGTGATCGCCGCCCGCCAGTCGCTGCGCTACCTCCAGCAGACCAAGGGCCAGCTGCTGCTCTACACCTCCAGCTCCTACACCCGGGGCCGGGCCGACTACGCGCTCTACTCCTCCACCAAGGCGGCCCTGGTCAACCTCACCCAGGCGCTCTCCGACGAGTGGGCCGAGTTCGGCGTACGGGTCAACTGCATCAACCCCGAGCGCACGGCGACCCCGATGCGCACCAAGGCGTTCGGCGAGGAGCCGGAGCACACCCTGCTCGCCGCCGAGACCGTCGCCCAGGCCTCGCTGGACGTGCTGATCTCCGACCTCACCGGCCAGGTCATCGACGTGCGCCGGGCGCCGGGCGAGGTGCCGGCCCAGTCGGCGCCGGGGCAGACCGAGCGGGCCGCCAGCGCGGCCAGCGCCGGCTGACGCGGTCTCGGGCCACGGCGGGGAGACGGAGCCGACATGCGTGGTGACCTGGTCCGGAAGCTGGCCGCCCGCGCCCTGGCCACCGGCCTGGCGGTGCTGGCCTTCCTCGTCGTCGCGCTGACCGGCGCGACCGGCTGGGGGCTGGGGCTGGCGGTGGCCGCCCTGGCGGCGGCCGGGTGGGAGCGGCGGGTGCGGCCGGGCGCCGACAACGTCGCCGAGACCGCGCTGGTCGCGGCGGCGGTCCTGGTCGGGTACGCCCGGCGTCTCGATGCCGGCTTCGACCCCGCGCTGGCCGCGACGGCGCTGGTGCTGCTGGGGCTCGTGCTGCTCGTCGGGCCGCTGCGGGACGCCGGCGGGCTGGAGCTGCGCGCCGCGAACCTGCCGGTGCGCTCGTGGACGCCGCTGGTCGCCGCGCGCCTCGGCGACGCCCTGCTGGGGCTGCT
>NZ_JBSGDY010000286.1:0-4710 GCF_053602615.1 Micromonospora sp. NPDC004336 | reverse complement strand
GTCGCCGTCGCGCGGCGGTCAACGCCGGCGGCTGCTGCCCCTCGTCGCCGGCGGCGTCGCGGTGGTACGTCCCGGACGGCTTCCGGACCAGCGGTCGTTCACCGCCGGCGCGTCCCGGGCGACTCCTCGACCAGCGGGTCGTTCGCGGCGTTGCGCAGCCGGCGGGTGCCGACGGCCTCGACCGTGGTGAACGCGGTCAGCACGGCGGCCAGGACGGCCAGCCCCGCGAGCGGGGACACGACGGTGGTGGCGACCGTCAGGGCCGCCAGCGTCAGGATCATGGCCAGCCGACGGCGACGGAAGCGGCGCTGGATGCGCCACCAGAAGGCCTTGTCGCCGAACAGGAAGACGATCACGCCGCCGTAGAGGGTGAGGTGCGACATGCTCCACCCGACCGGTCCGTCGACCCGCTCGATCTCCGCCACCGTCTTGCGCAGCCCGAGCGCGACCAGCACCACCCCGATGATCATCGGCAGGTGCGTGTACACGTACGCCTCGAGCGCCAGCCGGCTGCGGTCGCCGTCCTGCAGGCTCTGCAGGCCGCGTTGCCCCGCGGTGGCGTCGACGTCGAAGTACACCCACCACAGCATCGCGACCACCACCAGGCCGAGCACGGTGGCGACGATCATGGGCGCGGAGACCGCCCGGTTACTCACCGACGCGCCGGTCGAGACGATCGCGCCACCGAGCGCGACGAGGATGATCAGCCCGAACCGGTCGGCCCAGTGCTCGGCCGAGCGGACCGGCCAGTGCCGGGCGCTCAGCAGGTAGCCACTGCCGAGGTCTACGACGATGGCGGCCACCCAGAGGCCGGCCCGCAGGCCCGCGAAGTCCCCCGGCTCCTCCGACGGCCACAGGGAGGCGGCGTAGAGCAGCGCCAGCGCCACGGCCGCCGGGATCGCGAACCGCACCACCTGGCCGCGGAACGCCCGGTCCCTCCTGGCGAGCATCCAGAACGCGGCGATGTTGAGCGCCCGCGCGATGCCGTAACACGTCACGAAGACCAGCGGTCCGGACAGGCCGCCGGCCATGTCGTCGAAGATCACGGGCACCGCGACGGCGATCACGAGGATGCTCGCCGCGGCACCGAGGAGCAGCAGCCGGGCGGGGGCACTCTCGGTGCGCAGCGCGCTGCCGAGCCAGGCGTAGCAGCACCACGCCCACCACACCAGCACGAGCAGCGCGATCCCCTCGGCCAGCGCGCGCCAACCGGGCCGCACGGTCATCAACTGGGTGACCTGGAGGAAGGCGTAGACGAAGACCAGGTCGAGGAAGAGTTCCTTCGGCGTGACCCCGCTGAGGCGCTCGGTCACCGGCTCGATCCTGCGGTGCAGCGCCCGGTGCCGCAGCCGGAAGACCGTGCGGTCCAGCAGGACCAGGCTGACCACCGCGGCGGCCAGCAGCCCGAGTTCGACCACCACCGGCGTGTGCGCCGCCACCGGGGCGAGGGCCAGCACCAGGACGAGACCGACGATCGGTCCCCGACCCCAGATGCCCATCGTCCGGCGCTCGAAGGCGATCAGGGCGAGCAGGTACAGCGCGACGCCACCGTAGAGGGCGAACAGGCCGAGCGGAGGCTCGGACCGGATCGACTCGAACGCCAGGTCCTCGAACGTGTGCTTCAGCCCGACGGAGAGCAGGGTCAGCCCGACGATCATCGGCAGGTGCAGGTACGCGTACGCGTCCCGGGCCAGCCGCGCCCGGGCGGCACCGGAGGTGCGCTCCAGCGCGTCCTCCGCCCCGAACCGGGCGATGTCGAAGTACGTCCACCACAGGACGCCGACCAGCAGCATGCTGAGCACGGCGCCGCCGACCACCCCCCAGGTGACCGGCGTGACCGCGCCGACGCTCTGGCCCCGTCCCGCCGAGATGATGATCTCGCCGAACGCCACCAGGACGATCAGCTGGAACCGCTCGGTCCAGTGTTTGACGGAACGGACGCGCCACCAGACGACGCCGATGATCCGCACGCCGACGTAGTCGACGACGATGGCGGCGAGCACCAGCGCGAACCGGGTCCACTCGCGGGTCTGCTGCCCGTCGTCGCCGAACGCGTCGGTGGGCAGCAGACCGGCGGCCAGCAGCAGCGGCGCGGAGGCCAGCGGGGGCCACCACGCCTGCAGCCGGCGCCGGCGGACGGCGGGATCCCGCCAGACGGCGATGGTCGCGACCAGGAGCGTGCCGCACCGGACGGTCAGGTAACAGGACACGAGCAGCAGCGGCCCACGCAGCCCGCCGGGCTCGTCGGCGAACGCCTCCTCGAGTGTCACGCCGACGACCAGCACCGACGCCGCCAGGGCGAAGACGACCACAGGCATGACACCCAGGTCCACCCGTACGGCGTTGCCGAGCCAGGCGTACGACATCCAGCAGGACCAGAGCAGGGCCAGCAGGACTCCGCCCTGCACCAGACTCTCCACGGAGAGGTCGGCCGCCGCCAGGCTGGAGACGGTGATGAACCCGAAGACGAAGATCAGGTCGAGGAAGAGCTCGATCCGGCTGACCGCGCTGGACTCGCCGACCAGCTGGATGCGGCCGGCCGCCACCGTCGGCCCCTTCTCGGTCACGTCCTCACTCTGCCAAGGGCCGGCGGGCCGGACAGCGGATCCGCGAAGCGCGCCCGGCGTCGGCGTCCGGAGCACGTCCCCGTCCCCGCCCGGGCGGTCCGGGTCGCCACACGTCGCTCTCCCTCGCCTCCCCGCCCCACTCCCGCGATCTTGCACTTACTGCCCCGGCATTCCGGCCAAACAGCGCAAACAGGGGGCAGAAAGTGCAAGATCGCCGGGGCGGGGTGGCGGGTTGGCGGGGGGCGGGGGGCGGGGGGGCGGGGGCGATGGGCGGTCGCGTCGGGACGGGCCGCTACCGACGGCGGCCGTGGCTGCGCGGGCCAGGGGCCGGCGGAGGCGCTCCCGGTTTACGGGAAAGCGCTTACCGTCGACCGTTCAATCTACGAGTATGAATAGGTCGGTGCCCACGACGGGGTGGCCGCCGATGCGATTCCCCGCCGGACCGCGTCGTCGCCGCAGCCCGGGCGGCATCCGGCGCGGCCCGCCTCCGGAAGGAGCACGATGACATCCCCCACCAGGACCGGACACCCCGGCCGTCGGCGTCTCAGCAGGGCCGTCACGGCCGCGCTGGCGCTCGCCGTCGCCGGCGCGACGATCGGACCGCCCCCCGCCACCGCGGCCACCGTGGACACCGGCACCAACTACGTGCTGGTCAACCGGCACAGCGGCAAGGCCATGGACCTGTGGGGCTGGGCCACCGCCGACGGCGCGCCGGTCAACCAGTTCACCCGCAACGACCTGGCCGTCCAGCAGTGGCGGTTCGTCGACGTCGGCGGCGGCTACTACCAGGTCCGCTCAGCCCACAGCGGCAAGGTGCTGGAGCTGCCGACGGCCGAGGACGGCATCCCCCTGGTACAGAACGCCGCCGTGGGCGGCGACACCCGGCAGCACTTCCGGCTGGCCGACTCCGACGGCGGCTACGTGCGCCTGGTCAACCGGCACTCCGGCAAGGCGCTCGACGTGTGGCAGTGGTCCACCGCCGACGGCGCGACGATCTCGCAGTACCAGGATCTCGGCGGCGCCAACCAGCAGTGGCAGTTGGTCCCCGTCGGCTCCGCCACCGGCTGCGGCAGCGGCTCGTACCACGCCGAGGCGGTGCTCAGCGGCGGCACCTGGACCGCGCGCAACGGCGGCACCACGGTCCACACCGGCACCGACCTGCGCGCCGCCGTCCAGGCCGCGGTGAACAGCCTCGCCGCCGGGCGCACCAGCAAGCAGCGCGTCGTGGTGCGCGGCTCCGGCCCGATGAGCGCCGGCTCGCGGATCTCGCTGCCCAGCTACACCGCCATCGACGTGTGCGGCACCATCAACGTCACCGGATCGGGCACCGGCGACCAGGCGCCGATCTACTCCCGGGGCACGACCCAGGTGGAGGTGGGGCACCTCACCGTCACCGGCACCCCGCTGTACGGGATCTTCCTGCGCAACGTCACGGACGTCGTCCTCGGCCGGATCGACATGCGGCTCGCCGGTGGGCTCGGGGTGCGCATCGACAACCGGGGGGACACCAGCCAGTGGACGCGCAACGTCCGCATCGACAGCGTCCACGTCTCCGGCGCCAGCTCGCACGCGGTCGAGACGTACGGCGTGGACGGCCTGACCATCGGCACCGTCACCGCCCGCGACGTAGGCGAGTCCGGGCTGCTGCTCAACCAGACCGTCAACGCCACGGTCACCACGGTCGACGCCGAGAACGCGGGCACCGGCACCGGCTACGCGGCGTTCCGGATGGCCAACCGCAACGGCCGGATCGGCTCGGCCTACCCGACCAACGTCCGGGTGGGCACCGTCCGCGCCCGCGGCGGCGGTCGGGGCGTCTTCTGCGTCTCCGAGTCCGGCGGGGCCGTGATCGACCGGGTGGACATCGCCGACACCGGCAACAACGCGATCCTGATCGAGAACTGCTACGGCGTCACCATCGCCGCCGCCGGTGGCACGATCGCCCGGGGCGGCGAGGTCCGGCTGGCCGAACGCGCGGAGTCTCCCGGCAACCGCGACATCGCCCTGCGCAACTTCACGCTGGTGAGCAACCGGATCGTGGAGAACCCCTGCGCGGACAACCTGACGATCAGCAACGTCACGCTGACCAACTCCACGATCAGCCGCTGCTGAGCGGGCGCCGGCGCGGCCCTCGCCCGCCGCC
>NZ_JBSGDY010000285.1:0-4711 GCF_053602615.1 Micromonospora sp. NPDC004336 | reverse complement strand
GGCGCTCGCCGGACCGCGCGGACGCTCGCCGTCACGCGACGGCGGCGAACGCGGGCGCCGCGCGACGGGCGGGGCGACGGGTCAGCCGTCGCGCTCCGGGTAGCCGACCGGGACGGCCGACACGTCGTCCAGCGCGGTGATGATCTCCTCCGGCAGGGTCATGCGCTCGACCTGGAGCGCGCCGAGCAACTGCCCCACCGTCCGCGCGCCGAGGATCGGCGCCACCACCCCGGGCCGGTCGCGGATCCAGGCCAGCGCCACCTCCAGCGGCGAGACCCCCAGCCCGCCGGCCGCGGTGGCGACCGCCTCCACGATGCTGGAGCAGCGCGGCTCCAGGTAGGTGGCGACGAACCGCTCGAAGTGGGGCGAGGCCGCCCGCGAGTCGGCCGGCCGGCCGTGCCGGTACTTGCCGGTGAGCACCCCGCGGCCCAGCGGCGACCAGGGCAGCACGCCCAGCCCGAGGCCCTCGCACGCGGGCAGCACCTCCCGCTCGACGCCCCGTTCCAACAGCGAGTATTCGACCTGCGCGGCCACCACCGGGGCGCGGCCCGGCCAGGCGGCCTGCCAGGCGGCGGCGCGGGCGGTCTGCCAGCCGGCGAAGTTCGACACCCCGACGTAGCGGACCCGGCCGCTGGCGACCGCGTGGTCGAGCGCCGCGAGGGTCTCCTCCAGCGGGGTGTCGGGGTCGTAGCCGTGCACCTGGAACAGGTCGACGTGGTCGGTGTTGAGGCGGCGTAGCGAGGCGTCCAGCGTCCGCAGCAGGTGCCCCCGGGAGCCGTCGCGGCGCCGGCCGCTGCCCGGCCGCAGGCCCGCCTTGGTGGCGATCAGCAGCTCGTCGCGCGGCACCAGGGTGCCCAGCAGCGACCCGATCACCGACTCGGCGTCGCCGTCGCCGTAGACGTCGGCGGTGTCGATCAGGTTGCCGCCCGCGTCGAGGAAACTCTTCAGCTGGGCGGCCGCGTCGTCGGCGTCGGTGTCCCGGCCCCACGACATGGTGCCGAGCGCGAGCCGGGAAACCGCCAGCCCGCTTCGGCCGAGCGGTCGCTGTTGCATGGGTGAACCTTATTTGGAACAGGGCCGCGCGGACATCCTCGCTCCCGTCAAGTCTGCCGGGCGCGTCGTGTTTCCGACCGCCCAGGTCTCCCGCCGGCGCGGTGAGCCGGTGATCGGGCCGTCCAGGGGCATTGCGTAACCTGATGCGACCTGTGGTGCGGATGGGGGAGGACCTAGTGCGACTCGGGCTCAGCCTCGGATACCAGACGGCGTGGAGCACGCCTGCCGATCACCTGGCGTTCGCCCAGGAGGCGGATCGGCTCGGCTACTCGGTGGTGTGGGCGGCGGAGGCCTACGGCTCCGACTCGCCGAGCATGCTCGCCTGGATGGCGGGGCAGACGGAGCGGATCGACCTGGGCAGCGCGGTGATGCAGATCCCCGCCCGCACCCCGGCGATGACCGCGATGACCGCGGCGACCATCGACGCGCTCTCCGGCGGCCGGTTCCGGCTCGGACTGGGGGTGTCCGGTCCGCAGGTCTCCGAGGGCTGGCACGGCGTCCGGTTCGGCAAGCCGCTGGCGCGGACCCGCGAGTTCGTCGACATCGTGAAGCTGGCCGTGGCGCGCAAGAGCGTCGCGTACGACGGCGAGTTCTACACGCTGCCGCTGCCCGACGGGCCGGGCAAGGCGCTGAAGCTGGGCTTCCACCCGCCGCGCGAGCACATCCCGATCTACCTGGCGGCCGTGGGCCCGAAGAACCTGGAGCTGGCCGGGGAGATCGCCGACGGCTGGCTGGCGATCTTCTACGCCCCCGAGTTCGCCGAGGAGCAGCTCGCGTCGGTGCGCGCCGGGCGGGCGAAGGCCGGCAAGGAGCTGGCCGGCTTCGACGTGGTCCCGTCGGTGCCCGTGGTGGTCGGCGACGACGTCGCCACCTGCGCCGAGCTGGTGCGCTGGTACGCGGCCCTCTACGTCGGCGGCATGGGCAGCCGCCAGCAGAACTTCTACAACCAGCTCGCCACGCGGATGGGCTACGGCGACGCCGCCCGCGAGGTGCAGGACCTCTACCTGGCGAAGCGGCAGCGCGACGCCGCCGCCGCGGTGCCGCTGGAGTTCATCGACCGCACCTCGCTGCTGGGCCCGAAGGAGCGCATCGCCGAGCGGATGCGGGAGTACGCGGCCGCCGGCGTCACCACCCTCTCCGTGACCCTGTTCGTGGGCGACCGGGAAAGCGGCGTGCAGACCCTGCGCACCGTCGCCGAGGCGCTGGACCTCTCGGGAGTCGGGGAGTGACCTGGGTCGAGGCCATCGTCCTGGGCGTCGTCCAGGGACTGACCGAGTTCCTTCCGGTCAGCTCGTCGGGGCATCTGCGGATCACCTCGGCGGTCTTCTTCGACCGCGACGCCGGCGCGTCGTTCACGGCGGTCACCCAGCTGGGCACCGAGGCGGCGGTGCTGATCTACTTCGCCAAGGACATCTGGCGGATCACCCGGACGTGGCTGGTCGGCATCCGGGACAAGTCGGTGCGCTCCAGCCTCGACTACCGGATGGGCTGGTACGTCATCGTCGGCTCGATCCCGATCGGGCTGCTCGGCTTCCTGTTCAAGGACCAGATCCGCACCGCCGGCCGGAACCTGTGGGTGGTGGCCACCACGCTGATCGTCTTCGCGTTCGTGCTCGCGTTCGCCGAGTACTGGGGGCGGCAGACCCGCACCCTGGAGAACTTCCGGATGCGCGACGGCGTGGTGATGGGTTTCGCCCAGGCGATGGCGCTGATTCCCGGCGTGTCCCGCTCCGGGGGCACGCTCACCGCGGGCCTGCTGCTCAACCTGACCCGGGAGGCGGCGGCGCGGTACTCGTTCCTGCTGGCCATCCCGGCGGTGGTGATGTCGGGCGTCTTCAGCGTCGGCGACGTCTTCGAGCCGGCGGCCCCCGGCACCTCGGTGCCGAGCGTCGCGCAGATGGTCGTCGCCACGATCATCGCCTTCGGCGTCGGCTACGCGGCGATCGCCTGGCTGCTGCGCTACGTCGCCCACCACACCCTGTACGTCTTCGTGCTGTACCGGGTCGCGCTGGGCACCCTGGTGCTGGCCCTGCTGATGACGGGGACCATCAGCGCCACCTGATCTCGTCGTGGCCCGTGCCGGCCCCCGTTCGCCTCGGGCGACGGGGGCCGGTCCCGTTTCGCGGTCCGGGCGGGCGGGGCCGGGCGCGGTGTGCGTGCCCGGCGGGCCCCGCCACGGTTCAGCCCGGATCGGGCGGCCCGGGCGGCGGTGGGGTCGCCCGGGGACGGGCGCGCAGGTGGGCGCGCTCGCCCTGCGTGCCGAACAGGCTGAGGAACTCGACCGGCTCGGGGTCGGCGGCGCCGAACCAGTGCGGCACGCGGGTGTCGAACTCGGCCGCCTCGCCGGGGGAGAGCACCAGGTCCTGCGCCCCGAGCACGAGCCGGAGCCGCCCGTTGAGGACGTAGAGCCACTCGTAGCCCTCGTGGGTCTGCGGGTCGGGCACCCGACGGTGGCTGCCGGCGGGGACCACGAGCTTGTACGCCTGGATGCCGCCGGCCCGGCGGGTCAGCGGCAGCATGGTCATGCCGTGGCGCGTCACGGGGCGCAGGTGAATGCGCGGGTCGCCGGTCGGCGGGGCGCCGACGAGTTCGTCGAGGGTGACGCCGTGGGCCCTGGCCAGGGGGAGCAGCAGTTCGAGGGTCGGCCGCCGGGCGCCCGACTCCAGGCGGGACAGGGTGCTCACCGAGATGCCCGTGGTGGCGGACAGCTCGGCCAGCGTCGTCGCGCGCTGCCGGCGCAGCGCGCGCAGCCGGGGCCCCACCGCGCCGAGCGCCTCGTCGAGATCGTCGTCCATGCCGCAAGCTTGCCAGCCCGGCAACAGCGTTTGCCACCCCGGCCGGCGTGACCGTCCCCGCCCCGGCCGGTCACGGGCGGGCGTGCCGGTGCCCGTCGACCGGGGGCCATAGGGTGGTCACCGTGGCGACCCTTCTGCTTCTGCGACACGGCCGCACGACCGCGAACGCGGACGGCGGGCTGGCCGGCCGCCAACCGGTGGAGCTGGACGACACCGGCCGGTCCCAGGCCGCCGCGGTGGGCGAGCGGCTGCGTGCGGTCCCGCTGGCGGCGGTGGTGACCAGCCCGCTGATCCGCTGCCGGCAGACCCTGGAGCTGGCGCTGCCCGGGGCCGAGCCGGTCGTCGAGGAGGGCCTGATCGAGTGCGGCTACGGCACCTGGGAGGGGCAGCCGCTGAAGAAGCTGGCGAAGGACCCGCTCTGGCCCGTGGTCCAGCAGCACCCCAGCGCCGCGGTCTTCCCCGAGGGGGAGGCGATGGCGGCGATGGCGGCGCGGGCGGTCGCCGCGGTGCGCTCCTGGGACGCCCGGGTCACCGCCGAGCACGGCCCGGAGGCGGTCTGGCTGGCGTGCAGCCACGGCGATGTGATCAAGGCCATCGTGGCCGACGCGCTCGGCGTACACCTGGACCTGTTCCAGCGGATCGTGGCCGACCCCGCGTCGGTGACGGCGATCCGCTACACCCCGCTGCGGCCGTTCCTGGTGCGGCTCAACGACACCGGCGGCGACCTGGCCGGCCTGGTCCCGCCGCCGCGCCGGCGGCGTCGCCGGGCGCCGACCGGCCCGCACGGTGCCGCCCAGGCTGAGCACGTCGGCGGTACGCGGGTCGTGCGGCAACCGGGCGACGACCGGCAGCCGCAGCGCCTT
>NZ_JBSGDY010000284.1:4156-4805 GCF_053602615.1 Micromonospora sp. NPDC004336 | reverse complement strand
GCCGATGGTACTGCACTCGGGAGGGTGTGGGAGAGTAGGACACCGCCGGACAATCATTCCAGTCGAGGGCCGCCCATCCGGGTCGGCCCTCGACTGCGTAGCGCCATGGATGGCGCAATGAGGAAGGATGTACCTGTGAGTTCAGGATCGCAGGGCGGAGATCGTCCCCGTCGTAACGACGACCGTTCGGGCGGGCGCGACGGCGCCCCGCGCCGCGGCGACGGGCCCTCGTACCGGAACGACCGGGACGGCCAGCGCGGCGGACACGCCGGCGGCGAGCGCCGCGAAGGTGGTTTCCGCGGCGGCGAGCGCCGTGAGGGTGGCTTCCGTTCTGGCCCGCCGCGTGAGGGCGGGTTCCGTGGCGGCGACCGCGAGGGCGGCTTCCGTGGCGGTGACCGTCGTGAGGGTGGCTTCCGCGGTGGTGACCGTGAGGGTGGCTTCCGTGGCGGTGACCGTCGCGAGGGCGGCTACCGGGGTGGTGACCGCGAGGGCGGCTTCCGTGGCGGCGAGCGCCGTGAGGGCGGTGACCGTCCGGGCGGTGGCTTCCGTGGTGGTGACCGCGAGGGCGGGTTCCGTGGCGGCGACCGTCGCGAGGGTGGCTTCCGCGGTGGTGACCGTCGTGAGGGTGGCTTCCGTGGTGGTGACCCGT
>NZ_JBSGDY010000284.1:0-4061 GCF_053602615.1 Micromonospora sp. NPDC004336 | reverse complement strand
CCGTGAGGGCGGTTTCCGTGGCGGCGAGCGCCGTGAGGGTGGTTTCCGTCGTGAGGGCGGTGACCGTCCGGGCGGTGGTTTCCGTGGTGGTGACCGTCGTGAGGGTGGCTTCCGTGGTGGTGACCGTGAGGGCGGTTTCCGTGGCGGCGAGCGCCGTGAGGGTGGTTTCCGTCGTGAGGGCGGTGACCGTCCGGGCGGTGGTTTCCGTGGTGGTGACCGCGAAGGTGGCTTCCGCGGCGGCGAGCGCCGCGAGGGTGGTTTCCGTCGTGAGGGCGGTGACCGTCCGGGCGGTGGTTTCCGCGGTGGTGACCGCGAGGGTGGCTTCCGTGGCGGTGACCGTCGCGAGGGTGGCTACCGTGGTGGTGACCGCGAGGGTGGTTTCCGTGGCGGCGAGCGTCGTGAGGGCGGTGACCGTCCGGGCGGCGGTTTCCGCGGTGGTGACCGCGAAGGTGGCTTCCGCGGCGGCGAGCGCCGCGAGGGTGGTTTCCGTCGTGAGGGCGGTGACCGTCCGGGCGGTGGTTTCCGCGGTGGTGACCGCGAGGGCGGGTTCCGTGGCGGCGACCGCCGTGAGGGTGGTGGTTTCCGTCGTGAGGGTGGCGACCGTCCGGGCGGTGGTTTCCGCGGTGGTGACCGCGAGGGCGGGTTCCGTGGCGGCGACCGTCGCGAGGGTGGTTTCCGCGGTGGTGACCGTCGTGAGGGCGGTGACCGTCCGGGCGGTGGTTTCCGTGGCGGTGACCGCGAGGGCGGTTTCCGGGGCGGCGAGCGCCGCGAGGGTGGTTTCCGTCGTGAGGGCGGTGACCGTCCGGGCGGTGGCTTCCGTGGTGGTGACCGCGAGGGCGGCTTCCGTGGCGGGGACCGTCGTGAGGGTGGCTTCCGTGGCGGGGACCGTCGTGAGGGCGGTTTCCGCGGTGGTGACCGCGAGGGTGGCTTCCGTGGCGGCGACCGTCGCGAAGGTGGCTACCGGGGTGGTGACCGCGAGGGCGGCTTCCGGGACGGTGAGCGCCGCGACGAGCGGCGGGACCGTCCGGAGTCGGAGGAGCGTACGCAGGCTCCGGCGCTGCCCGACGAGATCGTCGCGACCGATCTCGACAAGGACGTCCGGGCCGAGCTGCTGTCGTTGGCCAAGCCGGTCGCCGAGACCGTTGCCCGGCACCTGGTTGCCACGGGTCAGCTGATCGACGAGGACCCGGCGGAGGCGCTGGCGCACGCGCTGGCCGCCCGTCGGCTGGCTTCCCGGATCGCCGCGGTCCGCGAGGCGGTGGGTCTGGCCGCGTACCACGCGGGGGAGTGGCAGAGCGCGATCGCCGAGCTGCGCACGTACCACCGGATGACCGGCCTGCAGAGCCACCTGGCGGTGCTGGCGGACTGCGAGCGGGCGCTGGGCCGGCCGGAGCGGGCGATCGACCTGTTCCGTGGCGCGGACCGGGAGAAGCTGGACCAGGCCGTGGCGATCGAGCTGCTGATCGTGGCGGCCGGCGCGCGGGGCGACCTCGGCCAGAAGGACGCCGCGGTGGCCATGCTCCAGGTTCCCGAGCTGACCACCGAGGCGACCGAGCCGTGGACGGCGCGGCTGCGTTACGCGTACGCCGACGCGCTCCTCGCGGTGGGTCGCCGCGAGGAGGCCCGCGAGTGGTTCTCCCGGGCGGCCGACGTGGACGCGGAGGGCGAGACGGACGCCGCCGAGCGCCTGCTGGAGCTCGACGGCGTGCTGATCGAGGGAGACGAGGACGACGAGGCCGAGGCCATCGCCTCCGGTCCCGGCGCCCCCGGTGCGGTGCCGGCCCGTCCGGACGCCGACCTGACCGGCGGCACCGAGCCCACGGACGCCGACGACGAGCGGCGCGAGCAGGCCGGCAGCACGGACGAGGCGGCCCCGGTGGACCTCGACGATCTGGACGAGGACGCCGACGAGCGCGGCGGGACCGTGGTCGCGGCGGTGTCGGCGGACGAACTCGTCGAGGACGAGCTGACCGACGACGAGGCGCGGGCTGTCGCGGGCGGCCCGGGCCGTACCGCCGATGCCGGCGACGCCACCGGCACCGAGGGCGCCGACAGCGACGCCACCGGCACCGAGGGCGCCGGCAGCGGGGTCGACGGCGCCGGCGAGTCGGACGCCGCGCGGCGATGACGACAGGCGCCGGGGAGCGGCTGGTCGACGGGTACGCCCTGGTCGTCTTCGACCTGGACGGCGTGATCTACCTGATCGACCGGCCGATCCCCGGCGCGGTCGAGGCGGTCGGCCGGCTGCACGCGGAGGGGCGGGCGGTCGCGTACGCGACAAACAACGCCTCGCGCCGCTCCAGCGAGGTGGCCCACCTGCTGACCGGGATGGGCGTCCCCGCCCGGCCGGAGGAGGTGCTCACCTCCGCGGCGGCCGCCGCCGAACTGCTCCGCGACCAGCTTCCCGCCGGCGCCGCAGTGCTGGTGGTCGGCGCCGAGGCGCTGCGGGCCGAGGTCCGCGCCGCCGGGCTGACGCCGGTGTCCCGCGCCGACGAGTCGCCGGTCGCGGTGGTGCAGGGGTACGGGCCGCAGGTCGGCTGGGTCGACCTGGCCGAGGCCTCGGTGGCGGTACGCGGCGGGGCGACCTGGGTCGCCACCAACACCGACCGGACCCTGCCCAGCGGTCGTGGCCCGTTGCCGGGCAACGGCGCGCTCGTCGCCGCGCTGCGCACCGCGCTGGGGCGCGATCCCGACGTGGTCGTGGGCAAGCCCGAGCCGGCGCTGTTCGCCACCGCGGCCCGGCGTGCCGGCGAGGGCCGTGCGCTGGTCGTCGGCGACCGGCTGGACACCGACATCGAGGGCGCCCGACGGGCAGGGCTGGACAGCCTGCTGGTGCTCACCGGCGTCAGCGACGTCGCCGAGTTGCTCGCCGCCGCGCCGCAGCGCCGACCGACGTACGTCTCGATGGACCTGGCCGGGCTCTTCGACCCGGCGGCGGTGGTGCGGGTGCCGGACGCCCCCGACTCCGGTGGGTGGTCGGTGGCGGCGCGGGACGGCGTGCTCGAACTGTCCGGGGACGGTCGCGCGCTGGACGCGCTGGCGGCGCTCTGCGCGGCCGCCTGGTCGGCGGGGGCGGCGCGGGTGCGTGCCGGGTCGGCGCAGGCCGGGCGGGCACTGACCGCGCTGGGCCTGACCGGCTGAGCGGTCCGGGAACCGCACCGGTGCTCGCCCGAGGGCGGCGCCGGCCGGCTGGGTGACCCGGCCCGACCGCGCCGGCGGCGTTCGTGGCCGACAAGGTGCCGGCAGCTCCCGCGACCCGCCCGCCGGCGCGGGCTGCGCGGGGCCTCGCCGGGATCAGAGCAGCTTGCGCAGCTTCATCAGGTCGAACGGGTTCGCCTTGATCGACACTCGGCGGGACGTGACCGCCCGGGTGACGTCGAGCTCACCGCGGACCAGGGCGAGCAGGTCGTCGCTGCTCGTGCTCAGCGCGATCTTGGCCTTCGGGTCGTCGCCGTCGGCCAGGTCGACCAGGCGTCCGCCGGCGAGCCGGCCGTGGAAGGCGGTGTCGAGGTCGGTGATGCGGCAGGCCAGCGTGCGGTCCAGGTCGATCTTCTCCCGTACCGTCTCCGCGTTGCGGTCCAGCCGGGCGGCCAGGTCCCGCAACGCCTGTCGGCACTCGTCCACGCTGGCCACGATCGCCCCCTCGCCGTCTCGCCACGCCGTCCCCGGCACCGTACCGCACGGGCCGTCCCGGGGTGCCCGGTAGCGTGACACCTGCACACCCCCGCCCCGCGGAAGGACTCAGGCATGCAGGACGCGTGGCGCGCCTACCTCGAGCTGGCCATGGGCCTGACGGAGGCGCCCCGGAAGAAGGCCCAGGAGGCGGCGCGCCGCCTCGTCGGCTCCGGCGGCGCGACCGCCGGCCAGCTGCAGGCGCTCGCCGAGGAACTCCTCTCCACCGGCGCGGCGAACCGGGAGGCGCTGACCAAGCTGGTCCGCTTCGAGGTCGACCGGGCCCTCGGCGCGGTGGGGCTCGCCACCGCCGACGAGGTCGCCGAGCTGACCCGCCGGGTGCACGAGCTGGAGCGGCAGCTCCGGGAAGCCCGTACGGCGCCCGCCGC
>NZ_JBSGDY010000283.1:0-4805 GCF_053602615.1 Micromonospora sp. NPDC004336 | reverse complement strand
CGGCGTCACGGCGTCACGGCGTCACGGCGTCACGGCGTCACGGCGTCACGGCGTCACGGCGTCACGGCGTCACGGCGTCACGGCGTCACGGCGTCGATCTTGCACTTTGTGCCCTCGAAATACGAGCGATGACCGGAATGCCAGGGCAGCAAGTGCAAGATCGACGGCGCGCGGGCGCGGCGCCTGGGCGAGGGCGCGGCGAGGGCGCGGGTGAGGGTGAGGGTGAGGGGGCGGGAGGAGCGTGAGGGCGGGGTGGGAGGGGGCGGGTGGGGGGCCGTCAGGTGGAGGCTCGGGCGATTAGTTGGGTGTCGAGGAGGATGTGGGGGGACGGGAACTCGTCGCCGCGGATGCGGCTGACCAGCAGGCGGGCCATCTGCCGGCCCATCTCCTCCACCGGCTGGAAGACCGTGGTCAGCGGCGGGTCGGACTGCCGGGCGATCGGCGCGTCGTCGAAACCGACCACGGCCACGTCCTCCGGCACCCGCCGGCCCGCCTCGCGCAGCGCGCGCAGCGCACCGAACGCCATCAGGTCCGAGGCGACGAAGACGGCGTCGAGGTCGGGGCAGACCTCCAGCAGCCGGCGCATCCCGGCCGCCCCGCTGCCCTCGCTGAAGTCCCCGTACGCGATGAGGTCGGGGTTGACCCCGCCCCCGGCGGCCTTGACGGCCTCCCGGTAGCCGGTCAACCGGCCCAGGCCGGCGCCCATGTCCTGCGGGCCGGCGATGGTGGCGATGCGCCGCCGCCCACGGCCGGCCAGGTGCTCGACGGCGCGGCGGGCGCCGCCGACGTTGTCCACGTCGACGTAGTACGCGGGCTGCGCGCCGGGCTCCAGCATCCGCGCCGGCCGCCCGCCGAGCACGGTGGGCAGACCGCGCTCCTCCAGCAGGGTGGGCAGCGGGTCGGAGTCGTGCAGCGACAGCAGCAGGACCCCGTCGACGTGCTGGTTGGTCAGGTGGTGCTCGACCCGCTCCCGCTCGATCGGCGACTGCACCATCGCCAGCCAGAGCTGCAGGGGCGTCTCCAGCAGGCCGGAGCTGACGCCCCGGACGATGCCGGCGAAGAACGGCTCGGTGAAGACCCGGTCGCCGGACTCGGAGACCACCAGGGCGATCGAGTCGGTGCGCTGGGTGACCAGGGCGCGGGCGGCGCGGTTCGGCACGTACCCCAGCTCGGCGATGGCCTGCTGCACCGCGGCGCGCGCCTCGGGGCTCACCTGCGGCGAGCCGTTGACCACGCGGGAGACCGTCCCGCGGCCGACGCCGGCGCGCGCGGCGACGGCGTCGAGGGTCGGGCGCCCGAGCGACCGGGTGCGCTGCGTTGTCATCGTCTGCTCCTCCGACGGCGGGCCGGCCCCGGCGACCACTCCCGCGCGGGGGTGGTCGCCGGGGCCGCCCGTTGATGGCTGGCCCTCGCCTATTGTGCGGCCAGACCGTTGCGTCGGATCACCTCGGCGTACCACCTGGCGCTGGACTTGGGGATGCGGAGCTGGCTGTCGTAGTCGACGTAGATCATCCCGAACCGCTTGGTGTAGCCCCAGGCCCACTCGAAATTATCCATCAGCGACCAGGCGAAGTAGCCGCGCAGGGGCACCCCGGCCTCGATCGCCTCGTGCGCGGCCCGCAGGTGGGCGTCGAAGTACGCCAGCCGGTCGACGTCGTCGACCCGCCCGTCCACCACCTCGTCGACGAAGGCGGAGCCGTTCTCGGTGACGTAGAGCGGCAGGTCCGTGTATTCCTCGTGCACCCGGCGCAGCGTCTCCACCAGGCCGGGCGCGTCGATCTCCCAACCCATGTCGGTGACGGGGACGCCCCGGGTGACGAACCGGACGTCCTCGCTGCCCGGCCAGCAGGACGGCGCCCGCCAGTACGGCTCCGGCGCGGCGCCCTCGACGGGGGCGGCGACCACGTGGCGGCTGTAGTAGTTGACGCCGACCAGGTCCAGCGGGGTGGCGATGGTCGCGAGGTCGCCGTCGCGCACGTGCCCGAAGTCGGTGACGCCGGCCAGGTCGGCCATCAGGTCCGCCGGGTAGGACCCGCGCAGCAGCGGGTCGAGGAAGAAGCGGTTGGCCAGCCCGTCGATGCGCCGCGCGGCGTCGACGTCGGCGGGCGCGTCGCTGGCGGGGGTGACCGGGTAGAGGTTGACCGTCACCCCGACCTCGGCGGTCGGCCGGGTCGCGCGCAGCGCCCGCACGGCGAGGCCGTGGCCGAGCATCAGGTGGTGCCCGGCCCGGACGGCGTCGGCGCCGTCGGAGCGGCCCGGCGCGTGCACGCCGGAGCCGTAGCCGAGGAACGCCGAGCACCACGGCTCGTTGAGCGTGGTCCAGTAGCGCACCCGGTCGCCGAGGGCGTCGGCGACCAGCGTGGTGTAGTCGGCGAACCGCGCGGCGGTGTCCCGGGCCGGCCAGCCGCCCGCGTCCTCCAGCGGCTGCGGCAGGTCCCAGTGGTAGAGGGTGAGCCACGGCTCGATCCCGTGCGCCAGCAGCTCGTCGACCAGCCGCGAGTAGAAGTCGAGCCCCTCGGCGTTGGCCGGGCCGCGGCCGCCGGGCTGGACCCGCGGCCAGGACACCGAGAACCGGTAGGACCTGAGGCCCAGCTCGGCCATCAGCGCGACGTCGGCGCTCAGCCGGTGGTAGTGGTCGCAGGCGACGTCGCCGGTGTGTCCGGCGACCACCCGGCCGGGGGTGTGGCTGAAGGTGTCCCAGATCGACGGGGCCCGGCCGCCGTCGGCCGCCGCGCCCTCGATCTGGTACGCGGCGGTCGCCGCGCCCCAGAGGAAGCCGGGCGGGAAGGTCAGCGGCGGACGGTCGTCGAGGACGCCGACGGCGGGCGGGGTGGCGGGGTTGCTCACGACTTGACGGCGCCTTCCATGATGCCACCGATGATCTGGCGGCCGAAGATGACGAACACGATCAGCAACGGCAGGGTCGCCAACGCGGTGCCGGCGAACAGGGCGGTGTAGTCCGTCTGGTACAGGCCGGACGAGAGAATCTTGAGGGAGTACTGCACCGTCGGAGTGTCCGGGGTGAGCACGATGAATGGCCAGAGGAACTCGTTCCAGGTCTGCATGAAGGTCAGCAGTCCGAGCACCGCCGCGGCTGGACGCAGCGCGGGCAGCACGACGTTCCAGTAGATCCGCCAGGTCGAGCAGCCGTCGAGGCGGGCCGCCTCGATCAGCTCGTCGCTGATCGCGGAGATGGCGTACTGGCGCATCATGAACACCCCGAAGCCCTGCACGAGGAACGGCACGATGACCGCCTGCAGGGTGCCGGTCCACTCCAACTCGACCATCATCAGGTAGAGCGGGATGATGCCGAGTTGAGTCGGCACCATCATGGTCAGGATGATCACCAACAGCAGTCCGTTGCGGCCCCGGAACTTCAGCTTGGCGAAGGCGAAGCCGGCCAGGCTGGAGAAGAAGATCACCGAGACGGTGACGATGCTCGAGACCACGGCCGAGTTGGCCAGCCCGTAGAGGAATGCGGCGTCCTCGTTGGCGAGCATCCGCTCGATGTTGTCGAAGAGCAGCCCGCCCGGGGTGGGCGGCATCTCGTAGACCGCGCCGTTGTCCCGGGACGCGACGATGAACGACCAGACGATCGGGAAGATCGACAGAATCGAGCCGACGATCAACGCGAGATAGGTCAGCGGGCTGGCCTGCCAGAGCTGGCCACCGGGGGCACGGCGGCGTCGGCGGGGCGGCCGGGCGCCCGGCGGCGGAGCCACCGAGCGGGGCAGGGCCTGGGTGGTGGTCATCGCTGCTCCCCCTTCACCGAGCGGCGGACCAGCGCGAAGTTGATCAGCGCGAAGACAATGATCATCATGAACAGCATCCAGGACATGGCGGCGCCGTAGCCGTACTCGGCGTTACCGGTGAAGGTCCGCTCGTAGATGTACATCGCCAGGGTCTGGAACTCGTGCTCCGCACCACCGCGGATCATCCCGTAGCCGTACATCAGCGGCTCGGTGAAGATCTGCAGGCCGCCGATGGTGGAGATGATGGCCGTGAACACGATGGTCGGCCGGATCAGCGGCACGGTGATCTGCCAGAACTGCCGCCACGCCGAGGCACCGTCCAGTGACGCCGACTCGTACAGGTCCTTGGGAATGGCCTGCATGGCACCGAGGTAGATCAGGGCGTTGTAGCCGGTCCACCGCCAGTCGACCATCGCGGCGATCGCGGACCAGGAGGCGTAGCGGTTGTCCCGCCAGGCGATCGGATCGATGCCGACGCTGCCGAGCAACCAGTTCACCAGCCCGTACCGGTCGGCGAAGATCAGCGCGAAGATGATGCCGACCGCCGCCACGGAGGTGATGTTCGGGAGGAGAATGCCCATGCGTAGCAGCGTCCGGGCGCGCAGCTGCCGGTTCAGCATGTTGGCGAGCAGGAGCGCGACGATGAGCTGCGGCACCGTGCTGAGCACGAAGATGCCGACCGTGTTGTACGCGGCGTTCCAGAACTGGCTGTCCGCCAGCAGCTCGCGGTAGTTCTCCAGCCCCGCGTACTCCTTGGTGCCGCTGAGCAGCTCGTAGTCGAAGAGCGAGACGTAGACGGTGTAGAGGACGGGAAAGAGGCCGAAGATCCCGAAGAGGACGAAGAACGGCGCGACGTAGAGGTACGGCGAGTACTTGAGGTCCCAGCGGCCGAGCCGGTACGAGGTTCGACGTGGTGCGGTTGGCGGGCGGACTGGCGTGGCAGCGCGCCGTGGCGGTGCCGCGCCGACAGTAGAGCTCATGGCAGGTCCTTCCGGGGTGGGCGCGGTGACCTGGCGGCGGGGGCCCCCCCCGTGTGGGGGGGGGGGGCCCCGC
>NZ_JBSGDY010000282.1:0-4860 GCF_053602615.1 Micromonospora sp. NPDC004336 | reverse complement strand
CCGCGGTCACCGGCAGGCCGGTCGGGAAGGTCGGGCCGTCCAGGGCCGCCTGCGTGGACGCCCCCCGGCTCCGGGTGGGCAGCCGCTCCTCGGCCGGGGCGGCGGTCGGCTGGCTGCGGCCGCGCGTGCGGGTGGGCAGGGCGTCGCCGGCGGCCTCCCCGCCGACGGTTTCCGGTGCCGGGCCGGGCCGGAGGGCGGCCTGCGGCTCGGCCAGCGCCACCGGCGCCGTGGTGGGCCGCTCGGCGGCGGAGGTGGGGGCCGCGGTCGCCGGGGCGGCGACGCCCGGGGCGCCGGCCGGGAAGCCGCCCGAGGTGCTCGGGTCGGCGTCGTCGGCGGTGACCAGCTCGGCCGGGATCAGCACGACGGCGGTGGTGCCGCCGTACGCGGACTCCTTGAGCTGCACCCGCACGCCGTGCCGCTCGGTCAGCCGGCTGACCACGTAGAGCCCCAGCCGGGAGGCGTTCGCGAGGTTCAGCTCGGACTGGTCCACGATCCGGTGGTTGGCGGCGGCCAGGTCCTCCTCGCTCATGCCCAGGCCGCGGTCCTCGATCTCGATGGCGAAGCCGTTCGCCACCATCTGCCCGCGCACCTCGACGGTGGTGTGCGGCGGGGAGAACGACAACCCGTTCTCGATCAGCTCCGCCAGCAGGTGGATGACGTCACCCACCGCGCGCCCGGTCAGCGAGACCGGGCCGAGGTGCAGCACGTTGACCCGGGTGTAGTCCTCGACCTCGGCGACCGCGCCCCGGACCACGTCGACCATCGGCACGTTGCGCCGCCACGCCCGGCCCGGGGTGGAGCCGGAGAGCACGATCAGGTTCTCCGCGTTGCGCCGCATCCGGGTCGCCAGGTGGTCGACCCGGAACAGGTCCTCCAGCTCCTCGGCGTCGTGCTCGCGCCGTTCCATCGCGTCGAGCAGGGTGAGCTGGCGGTGCACCAGCGCCTGGGTGCGCCGGGCCAGGCTGAGGAAGACCTCCCGGACGTTGCGGCGCAGCTCGGCCTGCTCGACGGCGGTGCGGATCGCGGTCTCCTGCACGGCGTTGAACGCCTTGCCCACCTGGCCGATCTCGTCGTCGCCGAACTCCAGCGGGGGCGCCTCCTTGGCGACGTCGACCTCCTCGCCGTGGCCGAGCCGCTCCACCACGCCGGGCAGCCGCTCGTTGGCGAGCCGGAACGCCGCCTCCCGCAGCCGTTCCAGCTGCCGCACCAGGGAGCGGGCGGTGGAGATCGACACGACGATCGAGGCGATGACGGCGAGCAGGCCGAGGCCGGCGGCCAGGACCAGCCGGAGGATGACGCCCGCGGCGATCGGCGCGGCCCGGTCCACGAGCGTGTCGCCGGCCTCGATGATGAAGCGCTGCTGCTCCTCCACCGCCGGGTCGGCCGCCGCCCGCCACTGGGCCGCCGACACGGGGGGCGCGCCGGCCGTCCGCCCGGCGAGGACCACCCGGTCCTCCAGGGTCCGCAGCGCGGTGTACGCCTCGCCGCCACGCAGCGCCTCGTAGCGCGCCCGGTCGCCGGCGGAGAGGTCGGCGCGGGTCTGCTCGTCGAAGTAGCGCTGGGCGCCCACGGCGCGGGCGAAGGCGGCGGTCTCCTCCGGGGTCATCCGGCCCGCCGCGAGCGCGCCGGTGATCAGGGCGTCCTCCTGCGACATGAGCTCGCGGACCCGGACGAGCTGGATCAGCGCGCTGGTCTCCTGCGCGAACTGGTCGTCGTCGAGGTTGCCCAGCGCCCCGTACATTCGCAGCAGCGAGTCGATGACGTCGGTGTACGCCTGGGTGGCGGCGGCCCGGTCCACCTGGCGGTCGCGGATCGACTCGCGTACGCCGCCCAGCCGGTCGAGCCCCGCGACGACCTCGTCGATCTGCCGCTGGGCGTCGTCGCTCGCCGCCAGGTCGACGCGCCAGCCGCTGACGGACTCGCGGAAGTCGTCGGCGACGCCCTGGGTCCGCTGCCACTGCGCGTCGAGCTGGGCCCGCTCGGCCTCGCCGGAGCCGCCCAGGTAGGCCGCCGAGGCCCGGCGTTCCGCCTGCAACTCCAGCACCAGCGGCTCGCCCGGCTCGGCGACCCGGCTGTCGAGCGTCTGCACCCAGAGCAGGTTGACGCCCTCCCGCAGGGTCACCCAGGCCGCGAATGCCCACAGCGCAACGAGTGAGGCCAGCAGAGCCACGACTTTCCGGCGCAGATTGGAGCTGCGGGAACCCATTTGAAACCATCCCTGGCGGGGAGCCATATTCATCCGATCGGCGGTGTGCGCATGTCGCATCGACCGACCCGGCGCACGGTAGCAGTGTCGCGACGATCACTCAAGCAGTGCTGATCATGGCCGTGCGCGGTCGGTCGTGCGTCCCGGCGGCCCCTCATCCTCCTACGTGGCCGGTCATCCGGGCCAGGTGCCGGGCCGCCAGGACGGCGGCCCGGACGATGAGCACCGGGTGGTAGAGATCCTTGTCATGCCACAGTGGAGTGTCGTGGCCGGCCGGGTCGCGCCGGTCGTCGAGGAAGGCCAGCGCGCGCCGCACGACGACGCCGAGGCCCGGCCGCGGCGGCCGGCCGGCGCCGAGCAGCACGTGCAGGGCGTACGCGGTCTCCTCCGGCGTGCCCTCCCACAGCCCCCACGAGCCGTCGTCGCGCTGGGTGCCCAGCACCCAGTCGACCGCCCGGTCGAGCGCCGCGGCGGCGACCGCGGGGGCGTGCCCGGCCAGGCCGGCGGCGACGCTCGCGGTGGCGTAGTACGGCGAGGCGTGCCAACGGTCCGTCCACCGGCCGTCGGCGAGCTGGGCGTCGAGCAGCCAGCCGGCCACCCGGTCCGCCACGTCGGCGTACGGGCGGCCCGGCGCGTGGCGGGTGTGCCAGCCCAGCGCCTCCAGCACGTGCGCGTTGGTGGTGACGGACGCGCCGTCCTCCCCCTGCCAGGTGCAGAAGTGCGCGCCGGTGTCGTACGCCAGCAGGCTGTCGGGGGCGACCGGGCGGCCGAGCAGGGCCAGCGCGAAGAGCGTGACGGCGGTGGTGTCGGCGTCGGTCGGCAGCCCGGGTGAGGTGGCCGCGCCGGCCGGCCCGACGGCGGCCGCGAGGCCGGCGACCATCGGGGCGGGGACGTCCACCGCCGCGCCGACGCGGGCGAGGCCGCTGAGCACCCACGCCCGCTCGAAGACGGTGATGGGCGTGGTGCACGGCACGGTCCCGTCGGCCGGCGCCACGGCGGCCGTCAGGTAGTCGATCGCCGCCCGGTCCGCGCCCGGTCGCGCGGGGTCGCCGAGCCAGGCGGCGGTGGCGGCGGGCGAGGCGCCGACGGCGCCGGCGACGGGCCGGACGCCCAGGCGGTCCCGCGTCCGCTCGTCGAGCACCTCGAAGGCGTGCAGCAGCTTCTGGGGCACGGGTCGGCCGGCGGCGAGCAGCCGGCCGACCGCCTCGGACCGGTGCCGGGTCATGCCGTGCGGCATGGGCAGCGCGGGCAGGTGCGCCCACCTCGACGGCCCACCGCCGGCCGGGTGCAGCAGCGCGTCGACGCGGTCGAGCAGCGCGGGCACGATCAGGTCCACGCCCGGCATGTCCGGCACGGGCTCGTCGGCGGCGAGCAGCCGCCGCAGCGCCTCGACGCCCCGGTCCACGGCGGCCGGCGGCGGGTGCGCCGCCGGCCGGTCGGCGCGTCCCGGGTCGAGCGCGGAGCGCAGCAGCGCCTCCACCGCGCTCAGGGTCGGCACCAGGCCGTACGCGCCGGGCGCCCCCCACCCCCCGTCGGCCCGCTGGACGGCCACGAGGTGGCGCAGGCGCCGAGCGTGTCCCGGCAGCCAGGGCGCGTCGCTGACCAGCCGCGCCGTCTCGTACGTCGAGGGCGAGACCGTGCCGGCGGGGGTGGCCGCCATCGCGGCCACGAGCGCCCGGTCGCCGAGGTCGGCGCCGCCCCGCTCGGGGGCCGCGACCGGGGCCGCCGTCACGCCATCCCCCAGAAGTCGGCCAGCTGGTAGAAGCCGCTGCTGAAGCCGATCTGCCGGGCCAGGTAGTCCGCCTCGCGCGGGCAGGTCGAGCGGAGCGGGACGAGCATCCGCCGGCAGTCGTCCACGAGGGCGGCGAGGCGCCGCTCCACCTCGGCGCGGTCCTCCACCAGCAGCAGGGCGTTCAGGTCGCCCCAGCGCAGGTCCCGCTCGTACGTGCCGAGGTCGTTGACGAGGCGCAGGGCGCGCTGCACCTCGTCGCTGACCGCCACCAGCTCGTCGAGCCGGGCGAGGGTGGCCTCGTCCCCGGTGTAGATCCAGTGCGCGACGTTCACGATCGTGCAGGCGTGGTTGTCGGCGTTGGCGAGGTACGCGTCCAGGCTGGGCAGCGCCGCCCGGTCGCCGGAGCGCCACGCCGCCTTCCACGCCCACTCCTGCGCCATCGCCCGCACCGTCGCGTGCAGGCGGTCCCGCCACAGCGGACGGTGGGCGGCGAAGGCGGGCCTGGTGGCCAGTTCGTCCTGGAGCGCGGCCAGGTAGGCGCCGAGGTGGTCGTCGGCGGCGGGCGGCTCGCCGTCGGCCACCGCGAGGCAGCGGGCGACGAGCCGGTCGACCTCGGCCCGGGACCGCGCCCGGTGGTCGACCAGCCAGTCGAGGGCGAAGCCCCACAGCACGGTCCGGTTGGTGGCCCGCAGCTGCGCGGGCGTGCACCAGGGGGCGCCGAACGCGATGGCCAGCGAGATGTTGGCGAAGAGCATGGTGTCGAACGGGTCGGCGGGGAACAGCTCGGGATGCGCGGCGGCGGACGCCTGCAGGTCGCGTTGCCCGCGTACCGCGAGGCCGCAGATCCGCCCCTGCTCCCGGGCGTCGCGCAGCTCGTCCCGCCCGCCGGCCGCCAGGTCGGCGCCGGGGAGGATCTGGCGGC
>NZ_JBSGDY010000281.1:0-4876 GCF_053602615.1 Micromonospora sp. NPDC004336 | reverse complement strand
ACCATGCGGGAGACGGGCGCGGACATGAAGGTGAAGTACAAGGAGACGGCGCGCGGCGGCCTGGCCGTCAACGTGATCGAGTGCTGAGAGTGCGCCCGATCACCGCCAGCGCCGACGGCGGCGGTCGAGGCCCGCGCGGTACGCCCCTTCGGGGCCCCGCCCGCCGCACGCTCAGTCCGGGGCGCCGGCCGGGTCGCCGGCCGCCAGTTCGCCGAGCGTGACCGGCTGCGCCAGCGGACGCGACGCGTACCCCGACAGGTCCGTCACGCCGGGCGGGCGCGCGGCCTCCCGGGCGGTCAGGCAGGCGGTGGCGTAGCCGCAGACCCGTCCCTGGCACCAGCCCATGCCGGCCCGGGTCAACAGCTTCGCGCCCCGGGCGTCCCCGGCGGACAACTCCCGTACCGCGTGCCGCACCGCCCCGACCGGCACCTCCTCGCACCGGCAGAGCAGCGTGTCGTCGCCGCACAGGTCCGGCCAGGAGGGCGGCACGGGATGCACCGCTTGCAGCGCCACGGCGAACCGGCGCAGCCGACGCCGGGCCCGCAGCAGCCGGTTCCGCCGCCCGCCGGGCCAGGGCGACGGGCGGCCCAGGGACGCGGCGACGGCGTCCCCGGCGAGCTGCCCCTCGACCAGGGCCAGCTCGGCCCCGCCGACCCCGGTGACCTCCCCGGCGGCAAACACCCCCGGCACGGAGGTCGCCTGGTCCGGGCCGACGGCCAGCACCAGACTGCCGTCGCCGGCCAACCGGGTCGCGCAGCCGAGCGCCGTCGCCAGCTCCAGCGCAGGGGTGAAACCGAAGCCGACCGCGAGGCCGTCGCACTCCACCTCGGCCTCGCTGCCCGGCACGACGGCGCCGCGCGAATCGACCGCCGCCACGGTCACCCCCGTCAGGTGGTCGCCGCCGTGCGCCGCGATCACCATCCTCCGCCGGTGGTAGGGCACCCGGTGCCGCAGCATCCGCCACCCGTACCGCCCGGCCTCGGCGAGCTTTCCGGGCGCGCCGAGCACGGGGCGGACCTGACGCGCGTACCCGACCGGGTCGTTGGCCTCGTACACGCCGACCACCGTGCCGCCGGCCCCGGCGAGCCCGGTCGCGACCGGCAGCAGGAACGGGCCGGTGCCCGCCACGACGACGCGCCGCGCGAAGACCACCCCCTGCCCCTTGAGCAGGGCCTGAGCGCCCCCGGCGGTGACCACGCCGGGCAGGTCCCAGCCGGGGAACGGCACGACCCGGTCGTGGGCGCCGGTGGCGACGACGAGCCGCCGACCGCGCACGACCCCCGCCCGGGTGTGCACGGTGAAGCGCGGGCCGGCGGGGCCGGTGCCGGCCTCGACGAACCAGGCGGCGGCGTCCGCGCGGTACTCGACCTGGCGCAGCCGGGCCCGCAGCCCGGTGAACGTCGACCAGTCCCGGTGCCCCCGACCGTCCGCGCCGGACCGGTGCCGCCAGTACTGCCCGCCCGGGCGCGGGCCGGCGTCCAGCACGACCACCCGGCAGCCGGCGTCGGCGGCACCGGCTGCCGCCGCCAGCCCGGCGGGCCCGGCGCCGACCACCACCACGTCGTACCCGGTCACGCCCGCTCCCGCCCCTCGTCCTGCGGCTCGACCACGTCCCCGGGCCGGGCGGTGACCAGGCACGCCCGCCGGGACGGCACGCCGTTGACCCGGACCAGGCAGTCGAAGCACACGCCGATCCCGCAGAACGCCCCCCGTGGCCGGCCCTCGACCCGGGTACGCCGCCACGAGCGGACGCCTGCGGCGAGCAGGGCGGCGGCGATCGTCTGCTCCCCGTCGGCGGGGATCGGGCGGCCGTCAAAGGTGAACATCGTGACGCTCCGGTGCGAACGGTCGTAGGTCCAGCGGCGGCGGCGCGCCGGTCAGCAGCGCCGCGACGGCCTCACCGGTCGCCGGGGCGAGGCCGATGCCCGCCCCCTCGTGCCCGGCGGCGTGGTGCAGGCCCGGCACCCGGGAGTCGGCGCCGATGGTGGGCAGGTGGTCGGGGCTGTACGGCCGGAAGCCCCGGTAGGCGCGGATCGCCGACACCGACCGCAGGAACGGGAACAGCCGCACCGCCCCCGCCGCGAGCCCGCGCAGCGCCCGCAGCGAGAAGGCCGGATCGAAGCCCACCCGTTCCCGGGTGGACCCGATCAGGACCGTGCCGGCCCGGGTGCCCTCGACCACCGGGGAAACCTGAAGGTCGGTGGAGCTGCGCCCGACGTTGGCCACGTAGTCGGCGGCGTAGACCTTGTGCCGGACGAGCGCGGGCAGCGGCTCGGTGACCAGGACGAAGCCGCGCCGGGGGAGGATCGGCAGGTCCACGCCGGCCAGGGCGGCGACCTCGCCGGCCCAGACCCCGGCGGCGTTGACCACCGCCCTCGTGGGCAGCAGCCCCCGGTCGGTCCGCACGGCCCGGATAGCTCCGGCGGTGTCCCGGTCCAGCCCGACCACCCGGGTGCCGGTCAGCACCGTCACCCGGGCCGCGCGCAGCAGATGGGCGGCGGCGAGCATCGGCTGCACCTGCATGTCCTGCGGGTAGCGCACGCCGCCGGCCAGGTCGGTCGCCAGGTGCGGCTCGTGGTCGGACAGCTCGTCGGCGGCGACCTCGTGCGCCTCGACACCGGTGGCGCGCTGGCCGGCGGCGAACGACCGCAGCGCGGCGTCCTCCGCCGGCGAGGCCGCCACCACCAGGCCACCCTTGCGTTCGAGCTCGATCCGCGCCCCGCCCACGGCGTCGCCGAGCTCCCGCCACAGCGCGGCGGAGCGGCGCGCGAGCGCCAGCTCCGGGCCGGGAGGCTTGTCGGAGACCAGGATGTTGCCCTCGCCGGCGCCGGTGGTGCCCGCGGCGACCCCGCCACGGTCGACCACCGTCACCGCCAGCCCGGCCCGGGCCGCGTAGTACGCGCAGGCGACGCCGGTCATCCCGGCGCCGACGACGACGACGTCCGCAGCGGTCACGAAGCGATCCGGTGCATCCACGCCTCGACGTCGTCCGCGCGCCTCGGCAGGTCGTCGGAGAGCAGCCGGTACCCGTCCTCGGTGATCAGGACGTCCTCCTCGATGCGCAGGCCCAGCCCGCGCAGCTCGGCCGGGATCAGCTCGTCGTCCGGCTGGAAGTACAGGCCCGGCTCGACGGTGAGCACGTGCCCGGCCTCGAGTCGTCCGTCGAGGTAGCTGCCGGCCCGGGCGGCGGCGCAGTCGTGCACGTCCAGGCCCAGCATGTGGCCCGAGCCGCACAGCGTCCACCGGCGGTACAGGCCGGACTCCGGCGACAGGGCCTGCTCCGGCGGACAGGGCAGCACCCCGAGGTCCGCGAGGCCGTACGCCAGGACCGTCATCGCGGCCCGGTGGAAGGCCCGGAACTCGGCACCCGGCTTCAGGCACTCAAGGGCGGCGTCGTTGGCCTGCCGACACAGCTCGTACAGGTCCCGCTGCAACGGGCTGAACCGGCCCGACACGGGCAGCACCCGCGTGATGTCCGCCGTGTACAGCGACCGGGTCTCCGCCCCCGCGTCGAGCAGCAACAGGTCGCCGTCGCGGACCGGCCCGTCGTTGTCGATCCAGTGCAGCGTCGCCGCGTGCGCGCCGGCGGCCACGATGGAGTGGTAGCCGACGTCGTTGCCCTCCAGCCGGGCGCGCTGCCAGAACACCCCTTCCAGCAACCGCTCGGAGGTCCGCTTCGCCGCCGGCAGAGCCCGGACCACGTCCTCGAACCCCCGGGTGGTGATCGCCACGGCCTGTTCCAGCTGGCCGATCTCCCACGCGTCCTTGACCAGCCGCAGTTCGGCCAGCACGGCGGCGAACTCCGCGTCGCCCGGCCCGGCCGCGTCGGCGAGCAGCGCGTCCACGCTCCCGTCGACGCCGCGCAGCACCCGCGTCGGCACGCGCGGCCCGGACAGGGCCGTCGCCAGTTCGGCCACGTGCCGGGTCGGCACCGCCAGCCGCCGGCGGCTCTCCCCGAGGGTGGGACGCCGGCCCGCCCACAGTTCGCCGTACACCCGGTCCCGGAAGAACTCTCCGCCGCGGCGGTCGGAGCGGGGCCGCAGGTAGAGGGTCGCGTCGCCGTCGGGCTCGATCACCAGGACCCCGTCGGAGGACTGGTCGCCGGTGAGCCAGACGTACGCCGAGTGCGGCCGGAAGCGGAAGTTCTGGTCGTTGGACCGCTGCCGGTAGCCACCGGCGGGGACGACCAGCCGCTCACCGGTGAACCGGTCGTGCAGCCGGGCCCGCCGGGCCGCGGCGAAGCCGGCGACGTCGTCGACGGGCAGGTCGTGCTGCTCGCTGTCGGCCCAGCCGGACAGCATGAACGCCTCCAGGGCGGGGCTGACCGGCAGGTCGTGGCTGCCGGTGTGCAGGTCGGCGCGGTTCACACGGACTCCTCGGCTCGGGCGGGCGGGGGCGGGGGAGCGGCCAACGTGACCGTTCGCAGTGAGGTGTAGAAGTCGAGCGCCGCGGTCCCCTGCTCGCGCGGGCCGTGGCTGGAGGCCTTCTCGCCGCCGAACGGCGCGTGGAAGTCCACCCCGGTGGTCGGGGCGTTGAGACGGATCAGCCCGGTGTCGACGCCGCGTGCCGCCTCGAGCAGCGGGCCGACGTCGCGACCGTGCACCGAGGTCACCAACCCGTACCGCACGTCGTTGACCAGCGCGACGGCGGCGGCCAGGTCCGGCACGGCGAAGACGGTGGCCAGCGGCCCGAACGTCTCCTCCCGGGCCACCGGATGGCCCGGGTCGACCCGGTCGAGCAGCACCGGCGCGACGAAGAGGCCGTCGCCCGCGCTCGCGCCGGGCGTGAGGACCCGTCCGCCGCCGGACCGGGCGGCGTCGACGGCGTCGCGGACCCGGTCGCGCGCGGCGGCGGTGATGACCGGGCCGACGGCCAC
>NZ_JBSGDY010000280.1:0-4876 GCF_053602615.1 Micromonospora sp. NPDC004336 | reverse complement strand
GAGGGCCAGGTCGTCGCCGAGGACCGCCCAGCGGGTGGCGGCCGGCACCGGGCCGGTGGGCACCGGCAGCGGCGGCCAGTCCACCTGGAACAGCGACTCGTGCCGGCCGGAGCGGGCCGCGCCGAGCGAGTCGCCGGTGACCCGGCGCATGATCAGCGAGTCGACGTGCAGCACCGGGGCGCCGGTGGCGTCGGCCACCTGGAAGGCGACGCCGACCTCGCCGGCCGCCGCGACGCGCACGCGCAGGGCGGTGGCGCCGGCGGCCAGCAGGGAGACGCCGGTCCAGGCGAACGGGAGGCGGGGCACCGTCGCGTCGGCCCCGTCGCCCATCCGGCCGAGGAAGCCGCCGATCGACATGGCCTGCAGCGCGCCGTCGAGCAGGGCCGGGTGCACGCCGAACCGGCCGGCGTCGGCGTGGTGGTCGGCGGGCAGCTCGACCTCGGCGAAGACCTCGTCGCCGCGGGTCCACGCGGCGCGCAGGCCGCGGAAGGCCGGGCCGTAGCCGAAGACGGTCGCCTCGATGCCGGAGTAGAAGTCGTCGGACTCGACGCGGGTCGCACCGGGCGGCGGCCACACCCCCAGGTCGAAGGCGGGTGCGGGGCCCTCGGCCGGCCGCGGGGCGAGCAGGCCGGTGGCGTGGCAGGTCCAGGCCACGTCGGCGAGGATCTCGTCGGAGCCGTCCCGGTAGGGCCGGGAGTAGAGCTGGACGGCGCGCCGCCCGTCGTCGTCCCGGTCGCCGACCATGAGCTGCACCTGGAGCGCGCCGAGTTCGGGCAGGACGAGCGGGGCGAGCAGGGTCAGCTCCTCCACCCTCGGGCAGCCCGCCTGCTCGCCGGCGTACGTGGCCAGTTCCACGAAGGCGGTGCCGGGCAGCAGGATGTTGTCCATCACCCGGTGTTCGCCGAGCCACGGGTGCGTACGCACCGACAGCCGACCGGTGAAGACCATCCGTTCGCTGTCGGGGAACGTCAGCGTGGCGCTGAGCAGCGGGTGCCCGGCGTCCTGGAGGCCGGCGGAGCTGACGTCCTGCGCCCGGTGGACCGGCGGCTCGACCCAGTACCGCTGGTGGTCGAAGGCGTAGGTGGGCAGGTCGAGGGTGTCGGTCTGGGCGAGGACCCTGGTGAGGTCGACGGGCAGGCCGATGACGTGGGCGGTGGCGAGGTTGGTCAGCAGCCGGGTCGGGTCGTCGTCGCCGCGCCGGAGGCTGCCGAGGGTGTGGCCGCTCGCTCCGGCGTCGTCGAGGATCGCCGTGACGGGCATCGTCAGCACCGGATGCGGGCTGATCTCCACGAACGTCGTGTGGCCGGCGGCGACGGCGACGCGGACTGCGGCGTCGAACTGCACCGTCTGCCGCAGGTTGTCGTACCAGTAGTCCGCCGTCATCGACCCCGGGTCGACCCAGTCCCCGGTCAACGTCGACACGAGACGGACGTCACCCTGACCGGGCGTGATGTCGGCCAGGTCCGCACGCAACTGCTCGGCCACGTCCTGCACCGCCACCGAATGGGACGCGTAGTCCACCGGGATCAGCCGGGCGCGCACCCCGTCAGCCTGGCAGGCTTCCACGAGATCGGCGACGGGCTGCGGCGGACCCGACACCACGACGGTGGCGGGACCGTTCACGGCGGCCACGCCCACACCCGGGAAGGCCGCGAGACGGGCGGTCACCGCGTCGGCGGACAGGTCGATCGACGCCATCGTGCCCGTGCCCCGCAGCACCGTCAGCGCGCGGGACCGCAGCGCCACGGCCTTCGCCGCGTCCTCCAGGGACAGGATCCCGGCCACGCACGCCGCGCCGATCTCGCCCTGCGAGTGACCGATCACCGCCGCCGGGGTGACACCGGCGTGCTGCCACACCGCCGCGAGGGCGACGCCGACGGCCCACAGCACCGGCTGCACGACCTCGACCCGCTCCAACCACGACTCGTCCTCACCCGTGAGCACCGAGACGAGGTCGACGTCGAGGTAGGGGGCCAGGGCCCGCTGGCACTCGGCGAGTTTCGCGTCGAACACCGGCGCACGACCCACCAGGCCGGCGGCCATCCGCGCCGACTGGGCGCCCTGACCCGGGAACACGAACACCGGACCCGCGCCGTGCGACGACACGCTGCCGGCGACGACGTTGCCGGCCGGCGCGCCCGACGCCAGGGCGTCCAGCCCCGCCAGCAGGCCCTCGACGGTCGCACCGACCACGGCGGCCCGCTGGTCGAACGCCGACCGGGTCGTGGCCAGGGACCAGCCCACCGCCGCCGCATCCACCACGGCCTCGGCGGCCCGCCGGAGGTGACCGGCGCCGCCGTCGCCGCGCTCGCGCAGGAAGTCCGCGAGCCGGGCCGCCTGCCCCGCGAGCGCGCCCTTCGACCGCGCCGACACCGGCCACACCACGACATCCGAGGCCACCAGGCCCGGGCCGTGCTCGACCGGAGCGACGGCCTCGGACAGTTCGTCGGCCTGCTCGATGATCACGTGGGCGTTCGTGCCGGACATGCCGAACGACGACACCGCCGCCCGGCGCGGCCGGTCCACCACCGGCCACGGCCGCGACCGCGTCGCCAGTTCCACCGCGCCGGAGGCCCAGTCGATGTGCGGGGACGGCTCGTCCACGTGCAGCGTCGCCGGCACGACCCCGTGCCGCATGGCGAGGACCATCTTGATCACGCCGGCGACGCCCGAGGCGGCCTGGGTGTGCCCGATGTTCGACTTGATCGAGCCGAGCAGCAGCGGCTCGTCGCCCTCGCGGCCCTGCCCGTAGGTCGCCAGCAGCGCCTGCGCCTCGATCGGGTCACCGAGGGTGGTGCCCGTGCCGTGCGCCTCGACCACGTCGACGTCCGCGATGCCCAGTCGGGCGCCCGCGAGGGCCTGCCGGATCACCCGCTGCTGCGACGGGCCGTTGGGGGCCGTCAGCCCGTTCGACGCGCCGTCCTGGTTCACCGCGCTGCCCCGCACGATCGCCAGCACCTCGTGGCCGTTGCGCCGCGCGTCCGACAGCCGCTCCACCAGCAGCACCCCGACGCCCTCGCCCCAACCCGTGCCGTCCGCGCCCGCCGCGAACGCCTTGCACCGGCCGTCGGCCGCCAGGCCCCGCTGCCGGGAGAACTCGAAGAAGGTGCCGGGGGTGGCCATGACCGTGACGCCGCCGGCGAGGGCCAGGTCGCACTCGCCGCGCCGCAGCGACTGCACCGCCAGGTGCAACGCCACCAACGACGACGAACACGCCGTGTCCACCGACACCGCCGGCCCCTCCAACCCCAACGCGTACGCCACTCGACCCGACACCACACTCGCGGCGTTCCCGGTGGCCCCGAACCCTTCGGCCTGCTCCCCCGCAGCCATCAGCAGGGCCCCATAGTCCTGACCATTCGTGCCCACGAACACCCCTGTTCGCGAACCCCGAAGAACCCCAGGCTCAACCCCTGCCCGCTCGACCGCCTCCCACGAGACCTCCAGCAGCAACCGCTGCTGCGGATCCATGGCCGCCGCCTCGCGGGGCGAGATCCCGAAGAAGCCGGCATCGAACTCGCCCGCCCCGGGCAGGAAGCCGCCCTGGTTCGTGTAGCTGGTGCCGGGGTTGGCCGGGTCCGGGTCGTAGAGCCGGTCGAGGTCCCAGCCCCGGTCGGTCGGGAAGTCGCCGATCGCGTCGACGCCGTCGGCGACGAGGCGCCACAGCTGCTCGGGGTCGTCGACGCCGCCCGGGTAGCGGCAGGCCATGGCGACGATGGCCACCGGCTCGTCGTCGTCCATGGTGGCCGGCGCGGCGACCGGGGTCGGCTCGGTGGCGGCGTCGAAGAGGCCGGCGAGCAGGAAGCGGGCCAGCACGACCGGGGTGGGATGGTCGAAGACCAGGGTGGTGGGCAGCGCCCGCCCGGTGGCGGCGGCGAGCCGGTTGCGCAGCTCCACGGCGGTCAGCGAGTCGAAGCCGAGGTCCCGGAACGCGGTGGTCGCCCCGACGGCGGCGGCCCCGCTCTCGTGGCCCAGCACGTCGGCGGCGAGGTCGCGGACCAGGTCGGCGACGGTCTCCTCGCGCCGGGCTGGGGTCAGCGGGGCGAGGCGCCGGCGCAGGGTCGCCGCCGGGCCGTCGTCGCCGTCGTCGGCCGGGGCGCCGCCGTCGAGGGCGGCCCGCGCCTCCGGTACGCCCTCCAGCAGGGGCCGGCGGCGGGCGGAGGCGTACGCGGGGGCGAACCGGGACCAGTCGACGTCGGCGACGGTCACGGTGACGTCGTCGTGGTCGAGGGCCTGCCGCAACGCGCCCATGGCGACGGCCGGGTCCATGGCGGGCAGGCCGCGGCGGCGCAGGTTCCGGTCCGCGTCGGCCGCGTGCATGCCGCCGTCGGCCCACGGCCCCCAGGCGACGGCGGTGCCGGCCCGGCCGTCCGCCCGACGCCGCTGCACGAGCGCGTCGAGGTAGGCGTTGCCGGCCGCGTACCCGGCCTGGCCGCCGCTGCCCCAGGTGGCGGCGATGGACGAGTAGACGACGAAGGCGTCCAGTTCCCGGTCGGCGAGCAGGTCGGCGAGGTGGGCCGCGCCGGCGGTCTTGCCGGCGGTCACCTCGGCCAGCTGGGCGGGGGTGACCTCGGCCAGCGGGGTGGCCTGCGCGACGCCGGCGGTGTGCACGACGGTGCGCACCGGCGGGCCGTCGGCCTCGACCCGGTCGAGCAGTTCGGCGAGGGCGGCCCGGTCGGCGATGTCGCAGGCGGCGACGGTGACCCGGGCCCCGAGGCCGGTCAGCTCCGCCTCCAGCTCGGCGGCGCCGGGGGCGTCGGGGCCGCGCCGGCTGACCAGCACGACGTGTTCGGCTCCGGCGGCGGCGAGCCAGCGGGCGGCGCGGGCGCCGAGCCCGCCGGTGCCGCCGGTGACCAGCGCCGCGCCGGTGGGCGTG
>NZ_JBSGDY010000279.1:0-4893 GCF_053602615.1 Micromonospora sp. NPDC004336 | reverse complement strand
TCAGCACCGAGTCGGGCAGCACCTCGCCGGTGCGGTGCCAGCGGGCCGCGCCGAGGTCGTACTCGGTGGCCTCCACCCCGGGGAGCACGGCGTCGGCCGCCTCCTGGGCGGCGCCCCGCTCGAAGTGCTCGTACCCCCCGTAGTGCCGGACCTTGATCTTCTCCGCCGCCCGCGCCACCCGGTGGCTGCGCAGGTCGGCCGGCAGGTCGGCCGGGCCGCCCTCGAGCACGACATCGACGATCCCGGCGGCGTCCCGGGCGACCGGATCCGCTTGCGAAAAGTCCTTCATGGCACGACCTCCGTCGCATTCCGCACGCCTCGGACGGCCCCACCGCTCGCCGGCGGAGGCGTCCACACAGGCCTGACGACACCCCGTTGCCGGGGCGGACGGGCGCCGTGCGGCGCACCGCGTCGTCGCGCCGGCCGACCGCCCGTTCCGCACCGAACGTAATCCGGGTCACATTCGTCGAACACCCTTAGCGGACCCCTAGGAACGGCCCTGGTCAGCGGCGATGCCCCCGCGCGTCCGGGCGGCGGCCACCACCCGGCTCACTCCCAGCGGAAGAAGCGGGTGGCTGCCGCGGCGCCGGCCACGGCCGTCACCGCCAGGGCGAGCAGCTGCCCCCACTGCGGGCTGGCGCCCGCCCACGCCGTGCCGATCGTGTCCACCGTCGCGCCCAGCGGCGAGTAGTCGCCGATGGCGGCCACGACGGTCGGCATCCGGTCGCGGGGCAGCCAGGCGCCGGCCAGGAAGAGCAGCGGGAAGAACAGCGCGGGGCCGATGGACTGCGCCGCCCGCGCGGAGGGCGCCAGCGCCGCGATCAGCAGCCCGACGGCGAAGAGTGCGGCCACCCCGAGCAGGAACGCCAGCACGAATCCGGGCAGGTTGGCCGGCGCCGGCTGGTCCAGCAGGAACCGTACGGCGATCGCGGTGACCACCGCGCCGAGGACGCCCATCACGAGGTTGACCACGACCTGCGCCACCAGCAGGAGAGCGGGCCGCACCGGGGTGGTCGCCAGGCGGCGCAGGACCCGGCGTTCGCGGTAGATGCCGAGCGCCATCGGCAGGGTGAAGAGCGCGAGCATCCCGATCGTCAGGGCCAGCGCGAGCGACGGCAGGAAGGTCTGCTCGGCGTGCTGCCCGGTGTCGGCGGCCGTGCCGGCGCGCTGCGGCAGCCCGAAGACGAGCATCAGGCCGATCGGCAGGGCGAAGACGAAGAACAGCGACACCGGCTCCCGCAGGAACAGCTTCGTCTCGACGGCGATCAGCTTCGTCAGGGCGCTCACGATGACCCTCCGGCGGTCCTGGACTGCGTGGCGGTCCGGCCCCCACGGCCGGTGAGGGACACGAACGCGTCGTCGAGGCTGGGCTGCTCGACGCGCAGGTCGGTGTAGCGGACGCCGGCCCCGTCGAGCGCGGCCAGCACCGACTGGAGCACGTCCCTGGTGCCGGTCACCGTCACCTCCGCGCCGTGCCGCGACACCCCCGTCACGGCGGGCGAGGCGAGCAGCAGCGCGTCCTCGACCGGGCCCTCGGGCCGGAAGCGCACCCGGTGGTCGGCGGCGACGCGGTCGAGCAGGCCGGACGGGCTGTCGATCGCCACCACCCGCCCCCGGTCGATGATCGCCAGCCGGTCGCAGAGGCGTTCCGCCTCCTCCATGAAGTGGGTGACCAGCACGACGGTGACGCCCCGGTCGCGGATCCGCTCGACCAGGTCCCAGGTGTCCCGGCGGCCCTGCGGGTCGAGCCCCGTGGTCAGCTCGTCGAGGATGGCGACCTCGGGCCGCCCGACCAGGGCCAGCGCCACCGACAGCCGCTGCTTCTGCCCGCCGGAGAGCTTCTGGAAGTACGTGTCGCGCTGCTCGGCCAGGCCGAGGTCGGTCAGCAGCTCGTCGATGTCCGCCCGGTTGCGGTAGAAGGACCGGTACAGGTCCAGCGCCTCCCGCACCCGCACCTTGTCGGGCAGCTGGCTCTCCTGGAGCTGGGCGCCGACGCGCTGGCGAACCTCGGCGCGGTCGCGGATCGGGTCGAGACCGAGCACCCGGACGGTGCCGCCGTCGGGGCGGCGCAGCCCCTGGACACACTCGACGGTCGTGGTCTTGCCCGCCCCGTTGGGGCCCAGCACGCCGAAGATCTCGCCCTGCTCGACGGTGAAGGAGACGTCCGCGACGGCGACCTTCTCCCCGTACCGTTTCTGCAGATGATCGACCTCGATGACCGGCATGGGCGTGGTCCTCCTTCGGGGGGCGGCGGCCGTCGGAAAGGGCGGGACCCCTCGGCTGCTCGCGGCGTCGGCCGCGGGTACGGGCCGGCGCCGGCACGCCCGCGAGGCCGGCCGACGCCCGACATCATCCGACCAACGGAGGCACGAATCAATCGATCAGGTGATGAATCGGGGGCGTACGCCGGGACGCGGCCCGTGGACAGGGGTGTCCGTCGCCGATCCGGAACGGCGGCAGGGGTGTCGGCCGGTCACGGCGCGTGTCCGCCGGGGCGGGCGGGCCGGCCGGGCCCCGGGCAGAGCGGCAGCAGCTCGTCCAGCCGCGTCAGCACCACGTCGGGACGGGCGGCGCGCAGGGCCTCCTCGTCGGACTCGCCCCACAGCGCGGCCACCGCCACCACCCCGGCCGCCCGCGCGCTGAGCAGGTCGCTCGGCGCGTCGCCGACCATGAGCGCCTCCGCCGGCCGGGCCCCGAGCAGCCGCAGCGCCCGCCGCACGATGTCGGGCGCGGGCTTGGGCCGGGGCACCTCGTCCGAGCCCACCACGTGGTCGACGAGCGGCAGCAGGTCGAGCCGGCCGAGCAGGTCCCGGGCCCGGACGCCGCTGCGGCCGGTCGCCACGGCCAGCCCGATCCCCCGCCGGCGCAGCGCGCCGAGCAGCTCCGGCGCCCCGTCGACCGGCGTGACCCGGTGCGCGAGGCGGTTGCTCTCCCGGACGAACGGCTCCGCCAGCGCCGCCGGCAGGCCCATCAGCTCCAGCACCTCCGGCAGGTAGCGGCCCGGATGGCGGCAGTACTCCGCCACCGGGGCGACGCCGTCGCCCACCACCTCGGCGTACGCGCGGGCGAACGCCTCCCGGGCCACGGCGAGGCTGTCGACCAGCACCCCGTCGAGGTCGAGCACCACGGCGCGGACGGTCGCGGGCACCGGCGCCCGCCCGGTCGTCGCCCCGGCCACCGACGCCACCTCCCGCCCGTCCGCTCCGCCGGCCGGTAGGGGTGGCAGGCCGAGGGACGCCCCGACTACGGTCGGTGTCGTCGTCCCGGGCCTGCCGGCCGGGCGTACGCCCGCCCGGGTCCACCGGCGCTGCGCCGACCCTACCGGCGTCGCCGACCACCGGTCCGCCGTCGCCCCGGTCCGGTCGCGCTCGGGCCGGTCGCGCTCGGGCCGGCCGGACGCGGGGCGGGGCGCCCGGGGCCGCCGGGCCGTGTCGCTGGAGAAGGGTCGCACCATGCCGCTGCTGAGTTGGCTCGCGCAGAGCGCCGACGAGCGTCCGGACGCGATCCGGGTCGACGAGCGGGCGGTGTCCTGGGTGGAGCTGCGCCGCCTGGCGGCGGCGGTGGCGGACGAGCTGCGCGGCGTCGACCGGGTGGCGGTCGAGGCGACCCCGACCCTGGAGACGGTGGTCGGCGTGGTCGGGGCGCTGGCCGCCGGTGCCGCCGTGGTGCCGGTGCCGCCGGACGCCGGGCCGATGGAGCGTGACCACATCCTGCGCGACTCGGCGGCGACGGCGCTGCTGGTCCCGGCCGGCACGGCGGGCGCCGCCGAGGGGGCGGGCCGCGCCGTCGTACCCGTCGACCTGACCCGCCGGTCGGACTCCGTCCACCCCGAGCCGGACCCGGCGCGCACCGCGCTGATCCTCTACACCAGCGGCACCACCGGCGCGCCGAAGGGCGCGGTGATCTCGCGTCGGGCCGTCGCCGCGTGCCTGGACGGCCTGGCCGACGCCTGGGCCTGGACCCCCGACGACCTGCTGGTACACGGCCTGCCCCTGTTCCACGTGCACGGGCTGGTGCTCGGCGTGCTCGGGCCGCTGCGGCTGGGCGGCCGGCTGCACCACGTCGGCCGGCCACACCCGCGGCGGTACGCGGCCGCCGGGGGCTCGATGTACTTCGGCGTGCCCACGGTGTGGTCCCGGATCGCCGCCGACCCGGACGCGGCGCGGGCGCTGCGCCCGGCGCGGCTGCTGGTCTCCGGCAGCGCGGCGCTGCCGGCGGCGGTCTTCGCGGACCTCGCCGCGCTCACCGGCCACCGGGTCGTGGAGCGGTACGGGATGACCGAGACCCTGATCACGGTCAGCGCCCGGGCGGACGGGCCGCGCCGGCCGGGCGCCGTCGGGGTGCCGCTGCCGGGGGTGCGGACGCGGGTGGTCGACGAGCACGGCGCGCCGCTGCCGGCCGACGGGGCGGCGATGGGCGAGCTCCAGGTCGCCGGCCCCACCCTCTTCGACGGGTACCTCAACCGCCCGGACGCCGACGCGGCGAGCGGGACGCCGGACGGCTGGTTCCGCACGGGCGACGTCGCCACGGTCGACCCGGACGGCTGGCACCGGATCGTCGGCCGGGCCTCCACCGACCTGATCAAGAGCGGTGGCTACCGGATCGGCGCCGGCGAGGTCGAGGACGCCCTGCTGGCGCACCCGGCGGTCCGCGAGGCCGCCGTGGTGGGCGTCCCGCACCCGGACCTCGGCCAGCAGGTCACCGCGTACGTGGTGGGCGACGGGGTGGACGGGCCGGAGCTGGTGGACTTCGTGGCCCGTCACCTGTCCGCGCACAAGCGGCCGCGCGAGGTGCGCCTGGTCGACGCGCTGCCCCGCAACGCCCTCGGAAAGGTGCAGAAGAACCGGCTGCTGGCGGACTGACCGGCCGCGCGTCGCCCTCCGGCGACGCGCG
>NZ_JBSGDY010000278.1:0-5011 GCF_053602615.1 Micromonospora sp. NPDC004336 | reverse complement strand
ACGGCGTGCAGACACCGCGCCACCCTGCCCGTCTCGCCGGTGGAAGTCATGCCACCACGCCGTCCACAACAGACCTTCTCAAACACGCTCTCAGAACTGGCGGCGAGCCGCCGCGCCTGGCAACTGTCGCCAAGTGACGTTTGCAGGAACGGGCCCTAGTGGTATCCGAGCATGCGCATCGCCTCTTTGCTGGCAGCGCGCAGTTCCTCGATCTGAAGGGTGGGGACTCGATAGTTGTTGGCTCGCACGGAGGATAGGAAATCCTCGGGAAGACGCACATGGTAGGTGGCCACGTAGAACCGCAGGTCCTCGCGCCAGAGCCAGGTCCCGTCGGTCATCACTGACGCCCCGCCGATGATGAGCTTCTCACTGCCCAGAACGTCTGACTCGGCCCCCATCACGTCGATCAGGTCGTGACCATCGCGTAGGTACTGGATCACCAGCCCAGCGTCCGGCAGTGCGGCGTGGCCCAGATGGTCTTGAATGCTCTCCGCGTAGACCTCAACCGGGTTCGGTCCGAGTTCGCGGAAGAAGCCGACAGTCTTCATCAGTATCCCTTCGGTTCGAAGGTCACCCAGGCGCCACCGTCGGCCACGGTGGGGCGCTCCGGTTCCGCCGCCCACCGGTTCGTTCCCACCCTTTCCGTCGGGGCTACGACGCTGACGCCGAGTTCGTCGGCGACCTGTTGGGCGAGCGGCACCGAGCCGAGCGCCTTCGGGTCGATCACCCCGGAGTAACAGGAAACGAGCCTGACGGGCCCTCCGCTGTAGGCAGGGTTCTCCTTGAGCGCCGTGACGATCTGTGTCGCACTGGTCGGGACCCCATTCATGTCAGCCCCCTCGGCGGAGACCTTACCGGGGACGAAGAAGCCCTTGTCGGTGCCGTGTACGACGACATCATGGTGGCCTTCAAGGGGAAGGACCTTCTCCATGTTGCGCATCGTTCTCGCGTCGTACCCGATCACCGTGGAATGATCAGTGTGATACACCGGATCGCCTGCGGGCAGGAGCGAGTCTGGTGGTCGCTGCGGTGCGGCCGGGCGGTCCTCCGGGTTCGCCCAGTCCCGGCGTCTTCCCATACGGTCGGAGGGACCGATTCCTGCGATTCGGTTGAGTGCCTGCTTCAGCCTCTCGATCAGATCGCCGAGCCGCCGGATCAGCGGCATCAGCCGCCGCAGGCTCGCCAGCAGCCCTCGCAGCAGCCGCGCGATCCGCCCCGCCCACGACGCCACCAACGTCGTCACCTGCTCCACCACCAGCGGCGCGGCGAAGCCGCCGGTGACGACCAGTTCGCCCGCGTACACGATGAGGCGGGAGACGCAGGTGGCGATGGCGTCGCGGACCAGCAGCCGGACGGCGGCGACCAGGCCGGCGGCTCCCTCGGTGACGGCGGCGAGGGTGTCGGCGCCCTGGGCGAGCCCGCCGATGGCCTGCTGCTGCTCGGCGGCCCAGCCACGGTAGGCGGGTCCGGCGCCGCCGCCCCAGCCTGCGACGTCGGTACGGACGGCGGCGGCCAGTTCGGCGGCCTCCTTGCGCAGCGACGCGGCGACGTTGCGCCAGGTCTGGGCGTGGGCGGTGATCTGCGCCGGGTCGCCGGCGAGCCAGTCCAGTGCCTCGCTGAGCGGCTTCACGTGCTCGATCAGCCAGGCGATGCCGTACTGGAGCAGGGCGCCGACCGGGTCGGAGACGAAGGCGAGGGCGTCCAGGCCGGCGCTGACCACGCCGAGGGTGCCGTCGATCCAGCTGCCGTTGCGGACGCCCTGGGCGATGAGTTCGATGTCCTCGCAGATCCAGATGCCGGCCCAGGCGCTGGGCGGGGTGTCGGCGGGGGTGGCGACGAGCGGGTTGCTGGTCACCGGTTGTTCCGTAACCGCTGCAGTGACTGCTCTGCCCGGGCATCGGCGGCCCGGTAGCGGTCGGCGCCGGTCCGCAGCCTGTCGGCCGTGTCGCGGACCGAGCCGGCTGCGGTGTCGATGCCGTGGACCAGGGTCTGCTGGAGGCCGTCGAGCAGCACCGGCACGATCGCGCAGAGCTGCCCGTACGCCCCGGTGCCCAACCGGACGTGCTGGCCGGCCTGGCGGGCGGTGTCGAGGTTGTCGGCGCGGCGGTCGAGGCGTGCGGCGTGGCGGGTCAGGCCGTCGGGTTCGACCTGGATGCCCTCATCGCCGGGCATCCGGTGTGCCCCGGTCGGGATCCAGCCGGCGGCGGTACGACTCGACGAGCGCCGCCGCTGTCGGATCCTCGGCACCGAGGATTTCCGTGGTCGCCTCGGTGATCCTGCTCAGGAGGTCGGCGTGCGCGGCCCGGGTGGTCTCCAGGATCTGCCGGGCGGTGTGCGCCGCGGAGCGTTGTCGGGTGCGTTCGTCCAGCCGCAGGTCGACCAGTAGGCCCGACGAGTCGACGGTGACCTGGATCGCCCGATCGGGGCTGGTCGCCGTGCCTCGCAGCGCCTGCATCTGCGAGGACAGCTCCCTCGCGCGGGCCGCCCGGCTCGCGATGGAGGCTTCCCAGTCGTCGAGCCGGCGTGTCGCCTCGTCAAGCGCCGCTTCGTCCGCCCACATGGCTGACCCTCCCCAGGGCATCGACGCCGATCCGCCGGTGTGACCGCCACGTTATCAATCGGTGGCGCTGCGTGGTGTGCCGCCGGATGTCGCGCAAATACCACCCGCCCTCGTGGCGGCCAGAATGAGGGCCGGGCCGACATGGTCGTCGTCGGTTGGCGCGGCTGTCCGACGCAGATCAGGGCCGACGTCCCGCAAGCTGGTCCTGGCTACTCTTCGTCAGGCACCGGCGAATCCTGACCGGTTGCTCCGGTGCTGCCACAGCAGCCGTCGAGCCTCCTTGGTGTCCAGCAGGCGCAACCCACGTTCCGCCCGCGAGCTGAACTTCTCGTCGTCGTTCAGCAGCTCCGTCGACAGCACCTCGAACGTCTGAGCCGACCGGGTCTCTCCGATGAGCTCCAGAAGCAGGAACCGGGTCCGGTAGTCAGCCTCCCGACCGTACGCGTCGAGCAGCTCCTGGACATGTTGTCGAGCGATGTCCCGCATCAGCCCGAACCCGTCCTCCATCGCCTGTGGATCACGGCTGCGCATCATGGCCAACGAGCGGTCGAAGTTGCCGGCCGCGCTGCGCATGGCTTGTGCGCGTGCCTGCTCGTAGTCCATCGACCCAGGTTACCGATGTCGAGAGCATCCGACGTGCCGTCGGGACCAGCTACCCACCGATGACACCGAGCTGTCTGTAACCCCTGCCGGGCCGGTGACGCTCGCAGCGCTCGCCCGGCGTGGACGGCTATGCCGGACACCCCGGAGGACACCGGCCGTCAGCCCCTCGCCGTGGAAACGGTCATCGGCTCCCATGCCGCCGCGCTGGTCCCCGGCGTCATCACCACCACGCCGCACGCGGTACGTGACGCTGCACGCCCGCCTCGCGGTCTAGGCGCTAGGCGGGCTGGACCGAGAAGCACGACCAGGACCGCTTCCGTGATCTCGCCCGCCGCGCCGAGGTCGTCCTGGGTGCCGTCTCGGTGGCCCACGGCCTCGACCAGCCCGACGAACACCGGGCCAGCGAGCGGATGTACCGGACCGTGCACGAGCTTGTCGGTCGGGCTCGTGAGCACGGCGCCGTGCGAGCCGACGTCACCGGCGCCGATGTCATCCTGCTGATGTGCGCGCCCAACTACGTCACCGGCTACGCGCCAGACGCCCCGCCCGACCTCTGGCGGCGATATCTCGCCATCTTCGACGGCCTACGCCCGGAAGGCGCCCATCCGCTTCCCCACCCGCCGCCAGCCGCCGTCTAATCGCTGAGAGCGACCTGCATATCACCTGGCAGAACCGCGTCGCACATCAGCTGGCGGATCACCGCCGGCAACCAGCTGCGGGTCTCAGGACCTGCGTGACGCTCCCGTCTTCATCGTGGTCGCGGGCGCGGGTGATACTTCGTTTCACGCTGATCATGCGGGAACGAGGAGCAGTCGCATGGAGTCGCAGTCCGGAAACGTCGACGACGCCGTCGCACGTGCGCGTGAACTGGTTCGGGACAAGCGATATGAGCCCGCCATTTCGCTGCTGCACGCGTATCTGAGGACGCATCCGGAGGACCCCGTTGCGTGGCGCCGCCTCGCCGGCGCGCTGATCGGGGCCGGCGACCATGCCGCTGCGGTCGATGCGGCCGGCCGGGCAATCGAGGTCAGCCCCGAGGATGTGGCGGCGCACCGCCACCGGGCGCTGGCTCATTCCCTGCTCGCCAGGCATCGGGCGTCGTATTCCGACGCGAAGCGAGCGGTGGAGCTTGCACCCGATGATCATGAGGCTCTGGCCCTGCTCGCCGTGAACGTCCTCCACGTCGATCGCGACGTGGCCCGGTTCAAGGAGCTGTTCCGGCGAGCGCTCGCCGTGAATTCGAGCAGCGCCCCTGCGCGGTACCTCGCCGAGCAACACCGAAGGATCCGCCGCAACAGCATGGCCGTCGCGGTATGGCTTGCGGCCACCCCGGCCGGGGTCGCGCTGCTGGTTCGCTGGTTCGCCGTTGACGACGCGCCGCGCGACGCTGGCTGGATCATGTGGCCTGGTCTTGTCTCGGTGGCCGTCGGCTTTGTCAGCCTCCTGGTCGCGAGGTCGGCCCGTAACGCGCCGCTGATGCTCACACGGCCCCAGGTGTCCATCGCGATGGGCGTCGCCGGCGTCATCGCGGCAGGTGCGGGGTACGCCGGCACCCACGCCGCCGCAGCCGCAGCCGTCTTAGGCATGGCCTCGGTCGCGGTGTCGGGTTTCTTCTGGCGCTACCTGCTTCGTCCCCGGTTCTGAGCTATCCCCGCTGCCATGAAGATCTTGATCATGGCCTGATGGCCGGCGTGACCGTGGACGGTCGGGCGCGAGCGTGGCTGCGACGTAGGTGGGTGATCGGCATCTGCCGCTAGCTTGATCTTTAACCTGCTGGGCGGTGGCATCGACCCCGGCTGATCATGGGGACAGCCCTTGATCGATCATTCCTCTTGTCTAGGGAAGAAG
>NZ_JBSGDY010000277.1:0-5077 GCF_053602615.1 Micromonospora sp. NPDC004336 | reverse complement strand
CGTGTGCATACGAGTTTGTTGGCGGTGTGAGTGGAGTTCAGACGTGGGCTGTTCCGCTCGCCGGCCGCTGGGCGTCGCGGCTCGGGCGGGCCGGCCGCTCGGCGTCGCGCGCCGGGGCGGGCGTCCCAATTCGGGGAATGCGGCGAATCTGAGTCTTGCGTATTGCCGGCGGGTCCGCTCCGCTGCACTCTTTCGCAGTGATGGCCATCGATCAAGGGCCGTCCACCGGCGACCGCCCACCCGGCGGGGCCGGACCCACCCCACCCGGAGGACCCATGAGAACCCCCACCCCCCGATCCGCCTGGCTGGCCGCGCTGGCCGTGGCGGCGGCGACGGTCGTGACCGCCTTTTCGGCGACCGCCGCGCCCAGCGCCACCGTCCGGGCCGCCGTCCCCGCCGCCGCGCCGGACGTCCCGCTGGCCAACGTGAAGGCGCACCTGTCCCAGCTCCAGTCCATCGCCACCGCCAACGGCGGCAACCGGGCGCACGGCCGCCCCGGCTACCTGGCCTCCGTCAACTACGTCAAGGGCCAGCTCGACGCGGCCGGGTTCAGCACCGCGGTGCAGTCGTTCACCTACAACGGCGCCACCGGCTACAACCTGATCGCCGACTGGCCGGGCGGGGACACCAACCAGGTGGTGATGACCGGGGCGCACCTGGACAGCGTCTCCTCCGGCCCCGGCATCAACGACAACGGCTCCGGCTCGGCCGCGATCCTGGAGACCGCGCTCGCCGTGGCGCGCAGCGGCTTCACCCCCACCAAGCACCTGCGCTTCGCCTGGTGGGGCGCCGAGGAGCTGGGGCTGCGGGGCTCGCAGTACTACGTGAACAACCTGCCGTCGACCGAGCGCAGCAAGATCAAGCAGTACCTCAACTTCGACATGGTCGGCTCGCCAAACGCCGGCTACTTCGTCTACGACGGCGACAACTCCGACGGCGTCGGCTCCGGGCCCGGCCCCGCCGGCTCCGCCCAGATCGAGCAGACCATCCAGGCGTACTTCACCTCGATCGGCGTACCCACCCGGGGCACCGACTTCGACGGCCGCAGCGACTACGGGCCGTTCATCAGCGTGGGCATCCCGGCCGGCGGCACCTTCACCGGCGCCGAGGGCATCAAGTCCAGCACCCACGCCTCGCTCTGGGGCGGCACCGCGGGCCAGGCGTTCGACCCGTGCTACCACCGCTCCTGCGACACCACCACCAACATCAACGACACGGCGCTGGACCGCAACGCCGACGCGATCGCGTACACCGTGTGGGCGCTCGCCGGCACCGGCACCCCACCGGGCACCACCGTCTTCAGCGACAACTTCGAGACGGCCACCGGGTGGACCACCAACCCGGCGGGCACGGACACCGCCACCCTCGGCCGGTGGGAGCGCGGCGACCCCGCGGCCACCAGCTCCGGCGTGGCCACCCAGCTCGGCACGACCGTCAGCGGCAGCTACGACCTGGTCACCGGGCCGCTCGCCGGCAGCAGCGCCGGGGCGTACGACCTCGACGGCGGGGTGAGCACCATCCAGTCACCGGCGATCACGCTGCCGTCGACCGGCACGCTCACCCTCCACCTCGCCTGGTACCTGGCCCACCTGAACAACTCCAGCAGCGCCGACTACCTGCGCGTACGGGTGGTCGGGACCAGTACCGTCACGGTGGTGAACGCGACCGGGGCGGCGACCGACCGGGCGGCGGCCTGGCAGAACAGCGCCGTCGACATCACGGCCCTGCGCGGGCAGACCGTGCGGATCGTGGTCGACGCGGCCGACGCGAGCGGGGCCAGCCTCGTCGAGGCGGCCGTGGACGACGTGCGGATCGACCAGAGCTGAGCCGGTACGGGGCCCCCTGTGCAGGCCGGTGAACCGGACGACAGGGGGCCTTCGGCGCACCCTCAGCGGGCGTACAGCCGGCACGGATAAAATGGCTGCATGATCGACTCTTCTGCCCAGGAGGGCAGCAGTAGCCAGCCGGGTCGTGCCCGGCGATTCCCGACCCCGACGACCCCGGGAGCCCTGAGCGACCCGTGTTGATCGTCGTCGGTCTTCTTCTCATCATCGTCCTCACCGTCGCCACGGGATACTTCGTGGCCCAGGAGTTCGGCTATGTCGCCGTGGACCGGGGCCGGCTCAAGCAGCTCGCCGACGACGGCGACAAGGCCGCCGCCCGGGCGCTGGAGGTGACCGGGCGGCTGTCGTTCATGCTCTCCGGCGCGCAGCTCGGCATCACCGTCACCGCCCTGCTGGTCGGTTACGTCGCCGAGCCGTTCCTCGGTGCCGGGCTGGCCGAGCTGCTCGGCGTGACCGGCGTCTCCACGGCGGTCAGCCTGCCGCTCTCGGTCGTCCTGGCCCTGGTCATCGCCACGGTGGTCCAGATGGTCCTGGGCGAGCTGGCGCCGAAGAACCTCGCCATCGCCCGGCCCGAGCCCCTCGCGAAGGCCCTGAGCAGCTCCACCCTGGTCTACCTCAAGGTCGCCGGTCCGCTGATCAAGCTCTTCGACCGGGCAGCGGTCCGGTTGCTGCGCCGCGTCGGCATCGAGCCGATCGAGGAGCTGCCCAGCGGCGCCACCCCGCAGGACCTCGAACAGATCATCGCCGAGTCCCGCCAGGAGGGGCACCTGACCGCCGAGATGTCCACGCTGCTCGACCGGGGGCTCGACTTCCGCGAGCTGACCGCCGGCGAGGCCATGGTTCCCCGCGTCGACGTGCACACCGTACGCGCGCACGAGCCGGTCAGCCGGGTGGTCGAGCTGCTCGACACCGGCAAGAGCCGCTTCCCCGTACGCGGGGCGGAGGGCGTCGACGACCTCGTCGGCGTCATCGGCATCGCCGACGTGCTCGGGGTGCCGCCGGAGCGCCGCGCGACCACCCCGGTCAGCGCGGTCGCCGGCCCGCCGCTGCTGGTGCCCGAGACGCTGCCGCTGCCGACGGTGCTGGACCGCCTCCGGTCCGGCCACCGCCAGCTCGCCTGCGTGGTCGACGAGTACGGCGGCTTCGCCGGCGTGATCACGCTGGAGGATCTCGCCGAGGAGCTGGTCGGCCCGATCCGCGACGAGGACGACCCGCCGGAGCGGGCGCCCGCCCGGCAGGACGACGGCTCCTGGGTGGTGCCGGCCCGCTGGCGCATCGACGAGGTCGCCGACAGCACCGGCATCGCGCTGCCCGAGGGCCCGGAGTACGACACCCTCTCCGGCCTGGTCATGCGGGAGCTGGGCCGGGTGCCCGAGGTCGGCGACCGGCTGGAGATCAGCCTGCCCGCCGACGGCGAGGACGGCCCGGTCGAGCCGCGCGCCCTGGTCGAGGTGCTGGCCGTCGACCGGCACGTCGCCGACTCGGTCCGGCTGCGGCTCGCCGAGCCGGGGGAGGTGTCCGCGTGAGCCCCGGCATCGCCCTGTTCACGTCGGTGATCCTGCTGGCGTTGAACGGCTTCTTCGTGGCCGCCGAGTTCGCCCTGGTGGCCAGCAAGCGCTACCGGCTGGAGCAGGCGGCGGCCGGGGGCGGCCGCGCCGCCCGGGCCGCGCTGGACGGCGTACGCGAGCTGTCGCTGATGCTCGCCGGCGCGCAGCTCGGCATCACGCTGTGCACCCTGGGGCTCGGCGCGCTCGCCGAGCCGGCGATCGAGCACCTGCTCAGCCCGCTGCTGCACGCGGTGGGCCTGCCGGACGCGGCGAGCCACGTGATCGCGCTGGTCTTCGCGCTCAGCGTGGTCACCTTCCTGCACCTGGTGGTCGGCGAGATGGCGCCGAAGTCCTGGGCGATCACCGACGCGGAGCGCTCGGCGGTGCTGCTGGCGTTGCCGTTCCGCGCCTTCGCGCGGGTCGCCCGCCCGGTGCTGTCGGTGATGAACGCCCTGGCCAACGCGATGCTGCGGCTGGCCAAGGTCAACCCGCAGGACCAGCTCGCCCAGGTGCACGGCCCCGACGAGCTGCGCATCCTGCTGGAGCAGTCCCGTGAGCACGGCCTGCTCGGGGCCGAGCAGCACCAGATGCTGACCAGCATGCTGGAACTCCAGGGCACGACTGTCGCCCAGGTCATGGAGCCGTTCCAGGAGATGGTGACGGTCCGCCGCGACGAGGACGCCGCCCGGATCGAGCAGGTCAGTCGGGACAGCGGCCGGTCGCGGCTGGCCGTGCTGGACGCGAGCGGGGACGTCTGCGGCCTCGTCCACGTCCGGGAGGCGGTGCGGGCCACCACCACGGGTCGTACGGTCACCGCCGGCGACCTGATGACCAACGCCTTCACCCTGCCCGCCTCCGCCACGGTGACCGACGCCGTGGCGGCGATGCGCGCCCGGCAGTCCCAGCTCGCCCTCGTACGCAACGGCGGCGGGCCGGCCAGGCCGATCGGCTTCGTCGCGCTGGAGGACCTGCTGGAGGAGGTCATCGGCGAGTTCGACGACGAGACCGACCCGGTGCCGCGCGGGCGGCGCATGAGGTGAGCCACCGGCGTCCGTGCGGTACTTCGGCGAAGACCGCACGGACGCCCGCCCCGTCCGCGACGCTGGTCCTGGGCGGACCCGCAGGGCTGGTCCTGGGCGGACCCGCAGGGCTGGTCCTGGACGGATCCGCAGGGCTGGTCTTGGGCGGACCCGCAGGGCTGGTCTTGCGCGGACGCGCAGGGCTGGTCCTGGACGGATCCGCAGGGCTGGTCCTGGGCGGATCCGCGAGGCTGGTCCTGGACGGACGCGCGACGCTGGTCCTGGACGGATCCGCGAGGCTGGTCCTGGACGGACCCGTGGCGCCGGACGCGGGCGGAGTCCGGTCCGGGACGGGTCCGCGGGTCCGCCGCCCGCGCGGATCCCGTCCCGTGGTGATCGGGGCGGGGCGGAGGCGACGGGGGAGTGCGGTGCGGCTGACGGGAGTGTCACCGGAGTCCGGATGGACCGGGCTGTCCGTCCGGACCGCCCTGGCCAATCCCAGCACCCGCCCCGGGCTGCGGTTGCCCGGCCGGGTCACCGTCGTCGCCGGCTCGGTCGACGTGCCGGTGCTGCACGTCCGGCTCGGCCTGGTCACCACCCCCCAGCCCGACCCACCCGAGGCACAAATGAACATCACAACTCATAAAACCCGTAACACCGCCTACAA
>NZ_JBSGDY010000276.1:0-5147 GCF_053602615.1 Micromonospora sp. NPDC004336 | reverse complement strand
CACGCACCCGGCCCGGGCCGGGTGCGTGGCGCCGTACGGGGTCGTGCCCGTGGTCCGGCGCTGCGGTCCGTCGCCGGCCGCCCGGCCGGCAGCGGTCCGGCGGCCGGACCCGCGGGCGCGGCGTCCGGGCGGGAGGGACGCGGCGTCCGCGACTCGGCGGGCGCGGCGTCCGGCGTGGACGGACCGTCGGCGCCCGCCAGCCGCGCCACGGTCGACCATCCGCTTGACATTTGCGTTGCAAAGCGGGCCGGAGCCCACACATTCTTGTTGGTCACTTCAAAAGCAGATAGTATCCCGTCATGGGTCTTCGTGACGTCAGCGTGCTGCTGCTGTACCCGCCGAACCAGACCGCTCCCGGCACGGTGTGCAAGCCGAACGGCTCGCTCGCGTACCCGAACCTGGGTGGCGCCCTGCGCGAGCACGGCGTCCACGTCAGCGTCTTCGACGCCTGCGTGGGAGCGGGCGACGACCCGCTCGACGACATCTTCGCCAACCCCGTTCCGCTGCCCAGCGGGTTCCTCCGCACCGGCGTCAGCGACGAGCGGATCCTCGACGTGGTGCGGGACTCCGACATCGTCGGGATCACGTCGATCTTCACGGACCAGGAGTCGATGGTCCTGCACTGCGCGCGGCTGATCCGGGCGGCGTTCCCGGAGAAGATCCTCGTCTCCGGCGGGGTCAACGCGCGGTCGCGGCTGCCGCAGTTCTTCGGGGCCGGCTTCGACGTGGTCTGCCTGTCCGAGGCCGAGCACACCATCATCGACATCGTCGAGGTCGTCCGGCGGTCGGCGCGCCCGAGCTTCGCCGACATCCACGGGGTCGCCTTCCTCGACGACGGGCGGATCCGGGTCAACCCCGCCCGCGCCCAGGACGTGGTGTGGGACCTGGACACCCTCGCCATGCCGGCCTGGGACCTGCTGCCCAACGAGCGGTACTGGACCATCGCCCGGCCGCACTCCGGCCTCTTCGAGCCCGGCGCCGAGCTGCGCTACGCCACCATGATGACCTCGCTCGGCTGCCCGTTCCACTGCGCGTACTGCCACATCGCCGGCGAGCAGGAGGGCAGCATCAGCGGCCCGATCGGCAAGTTCCGCGTCAAGTCCGACGACCGGGTGCTGGCCGAGATCGAGACGCTCAAGGGCCTGGGCGTCGACAACGTGTTCATCGAGGACGACTCGCTGCTCGGCGACAAGCGGCGCGGCCTGCGGCTGCTGCAGAAGATCCAGGGCGCCGGGGTCACCATCTGCGACCTCAACGGCATCAACCTGATCCACCTCCTCAAGCGCTGGAAGCCCGACCACGAGGTCCTCGAGGCGATGCGCCAGGCGGGCTTCACGCAGATCAACATGCCCTTCGAGTCGGGCAACCTGCGGATCATCCGCAAGTACGCGAGCAACAAGCTCAACATCGAGAAGGCCGACCTCAGCGGGCTGATCGTCGCGATGAAGGAGTACGGCTTCCAGATCTACGGCAACTACATGATGGGCTACCCGGACGAGACGCTGGAGGAGATCGAGACGACCATCCGGCTCGCCAAGGAGCACGTCTCCTACGGGTTGGACGCGGCGAACTTCTTCCTCGTGGTGCCGCTGCCCGGCGCCCCCCTGTTCGACATGGCGATCGCCGGCGGCCACATCAGCCCCGACTTCGACCCGGACACGATGAACATCTACCGGGCCAACATGACCGGCACGCTCGTCCCCGGGGAGGTCCTGGAGGAGCTGCGTCACCGGGCCTGGGACGAGGTCAACTCTCCGACGTGGAAGAACGCCAAGAAGGCCTGGGCGGCGACGGTCGGCTGACCGCCGCCGGGCACCTTGGCGCGGCCACCGGCGGCCGGGCTCCCGGAGCGGCCACCGTCGGCCGCGATCGGGGGCAGCGGTAGCCGTCGTCGCCCTCCGGGTCGCCGCCCGCCGCCGTCACCGCCGGTTCTTCCTGGCCGGCGGGGGCTCGTCGGTCGCGGCCGGGCGACCGGCCCGTGCGGCCGGGGAGACCAGTTCCCCGGCCCGCGCGGCGGCGAGGACGATCCGCGCGGTCCGGTCGGCGAGCGCGTCGTCGACCGGTTCCCCGGTGACCAGCAGGCGGAAGTGGACGGGCGCGGCGAGCGCCTCGAACACCGCGACGGGGTCGGTTGCGACGGGCAGCTCGCCCCGCTCGACGGCGCGGCGGACCAGCGGCTCGGCGCGGCGGAACCGGTCGGCGAGGAGTCGGCGACGGGCCTCGGCGATCTCCGGCAGGCGCCCGGCGTCGGAGTGCGTCGCGGCCTGCACGGCGGCGCCCAGCGGGCCGGCCATGCTCCGGACCAGCGCCCGGGCGAGGGCGTGCAGGTCGGTCTCCACGTCGCCGGTGTCGACGACGGGGATCTCGGCGGCGAAGTGTTCGGCGAGCGCGTCGACGACGAGCGTCTCCCGGTCCTTCCACCGTCGGTAGACCGTCGTCTTGTGCACCCCGGCGCGCTGGGCGACGGCGTCGACCGTGAGTTCCGCGTACCCCCTGTCGAGCAGCTCGGCCAGTGTCGCGGCGCGTACGGCCGCCTGGACCTTGGGTCCGCGCCCGACGGGCGGCGTGGGGGAGGGGTCCCGTCCCGGCATTATTGCAACTCCAAGTTGCGATGAGTCGATCGTCTCTGGCACGCTGCAGCCTATCGCAACTCCGAGTTGCGATCTGGGTCGGTGCCGTCCGGCGTGCCGCGGCCTCGCCCGGCCCGCCGCCGGACCGTTCGCGTACTGGAGGAAGCCATGACCCGTCAGCCCCGCATCAGCCCCCCGAGATCCTCGGCCGGCCGGAACCGGGGGGCGGCGTGGACCCCTGCCGCGCTGCCCGACCAGTCCGGACGCCTGGTCGTGGTGACCGGCGCCAACAGCGGCATCGGCTACGTCACCGCGCGGGAACTCGCCCGTCACGGCGCGCACGTCGTCCTCGCCTGCCGCAGCCGCCGTCGCGGACTGGAGGCGCTGGACCGGCTGCGCGCCGAGGCGCCCGGCGCCAGCGTCGAACTGCGCCGGCTCGACCTGGCGGATCTCGCGTCCATCCGCGACTTCGCCGCCGAGTGGGACCACGGGCCGCTGGACGTACTGGTCAACAACGCCGGCGTCGCGATGGTGCCGTTCGCCCGCACCGTCGACGGCTTCGAGTCGCAGTTCGGGATCAACCATCTCGGCGCCTTCGCGCTCACCGGGCTGCTGATGCCGCGCCTGCTCGCCGCCCCCGAGGCGCGCGTGGTCACGGTCAGCAGTGAGGGTCAACGCTTCGCCCGCTTCGACCTGGGGAACCTCAACGCCGAGCGGCGCTACCGCGCGGCCTTCGCCTACGTGCAGTCGAAGCGGGCCAACCTCTACTTCGCCACGGAGCTGCAGCGACGCGCCGACCGGGCGGGCAGCGCGCTGCGCAGCCTCGCGGTGGCGCCCGGACTGACCCGCACCAACGTGCTCACCGGCGGGGCCAACAGCGCCCGCGGCGGGTGGTACGCCACGGCGGCGCGACTGCTCGTGCGGTACGCCTTCCGGCCGACGCCGGAGGGCGCGAAGACGTCCCTCTACGCCGTGACCGTTCCCGACCTGCCGGGCGGGAGCTACATCGTGCCGGACGGGCCGTTCCAACTGCGGGGGGAACCCGTCCGGCGGGACCGGGAGCGCGCCATCCACGACACCGTCACCGCCGACCGGCTGTGGCGGCTCTCGGAGGAACTCACCGGCGTCCGCTACCCGCTTCCCCCGACGGCCACGAGCCCGGCGGCCGCGAGTCCGGCGGCCGCGAGTCCGACGGCTGCCGGCCGGGGCGGCCGACGTCGCCGGGGCGAATGGACGGTGAGCAACCTCAGAGTCACGCTCCGGCGATTTCGCTTCTAGCGTGGAGGGACACCTTCCGGTGTGGACATCGCGCCCATCCGCTTCCCGGCCGAGCCCGCACCCTGCCGACCCGGCTCTGGAGGACCCATGACAAGCACCGCGCGCAAGGCGTCGCCCGGCCTGGTGGCGTCGATCAACGGCCGGTACCACCGCCCGGCGCTGACCCTGTACCTGGCGGTGGTCGTCGCGCACTGGGCGGAACACCTGGTGCAGGCGTACCAGATCTGGATCCTCGGCTGGCCGCGCCCGGAGGCGCGCGGCGTGCTCGGGATGCCGTTCCCGTGGCTGGTGAGCTCCGAGTGGCTGCACTACGGCTACGCCATCGTGATGCTGATCGGCCTGTTCCTGCTCCTGCCCGGCTTCACGGGCCGGTCCAGGGCCTGGTGGACGGTCGCCCTCGCCCTGCAGTTCTGGCACCACATCGAGCACGGTCTGCTGCTCGTGCAGGCGCACAGCTCCTTCCGGCTGCCGGGCTCGGCCGAGCCGACCAGCCTGCTGCAGCTCATCGTCCCCCGCGTGGAGCTGCACCTGTTCTACAACTCGGTGGTCTTCGTCCCGATGGTGATCGCCATGTACCTGCACCTGCGCCCCAACGCCGAGGAGCGGGCCGCGGCGCGGTGCTCCTGCGTACGCCGGACCGACGTGCCGGCCTGGCGCGGGCCCGTGGCCGCCGCCGACTGACGCCGATGTCCACCACCGGACGGATCTACGCCGGCGCCGCCCTCACCGTGGCGGCGCTGGTCGCCGTCCTCGCCGTCGCCGGCCGGATCGACTCCTCGTCGACCGCGGCGTCGAAGGTCGAGGTGGTCTCGGTCGACCCGGCCGACGGCGCCGTCCTGCCGGGCGCGCCGACGGCGGTACGGATCCGCGTCGACGGCCGGCCGGACGCCGGCCGGTCCCACATCTCCGCCTACGACGCGGACAGGTCCCTGCTCAACCAGGGGGAGCTGACGGTCGAGGGTCGGGACGGCCTCGCCCAGACGGTGCGCGTCACCGGAACCGGTGAGGTCTCCGTCGCCTACCACGTGGTCACCGTCGACGGCCGCGACGCCTCGGGCATCGCCCGGTTCACCGTCGGCGCGGCCGGCGACGAGGCGGCGGCGCCCCCGCCGGAGCCGCCGGCCCACGCCCACGGGATCGATCCCGTCGGCGCGGCGCTGCTCGCCGTCGACGGCCTCGTGCTCCTCGCCGCCCTCGTGCTGCTCATGCGGCGCCCCTCCCGCAGCGACCCCGATCGGGCCTGAGCCCGCGCCCCGCGTCGCGCCACCGGTCCCGGTTCCGCCCGCCCGGCCCGTCCAC